>JBEIUO010000039.1:0-9651 GCA_040374335.1 Phycisphaeraceae bacterium | reverse complement strand
GCTGACCGGTGCGGCGACGCCGGTGGATTCGCACCAGAAGATCCGTCTATCGGTAGTTACGCATCCGGTCGGCAACTCGACCGCCCTGCGCGTCACGTTCCAGCGCGTCGTGTGGAACACGCAGGGGCAGGTTAGCCGGTTGCAGTACGTCAATGACCCGAAGATTTATCAGGAGTTCTTCGAGAAGCTCTCGAAGGCTGTGTTCTTGGAGGGCCACGAAATATGAAACGCCAACATCTGTCCATGGCACTGTGGGTCTGCGCGGCTTCTCTGCTCGTCGGGTGCGGGAACTCCCAGAAGCACATCCTCGACTCCGAGGAAAGCCAGGTTAAGCTTCGCAGCATTCAGTCCCGCGCCTTCGACACCACAGACAGAACGAAGATGTTGCGAACAGCGATCGCTACGCTCCAGGATCTGGGCTTTGTCATCGACAACGCGGACGAAGAAGTGGGTACCGTGACAGCGACCAAGCTTGACGGCTACGCGCTGCGGATGACGGTCACCGTCCGCCCCCGCGGCAACACCCAACTCTTGGTGCGAGCAAACGCGCAGTATCAGACTCAGGCTGTTGAAAAGCCCGAGCCCTACCAGCAGTTCTTCGCTGCCCTTGAGAAGGCGATTTTCCTCACCGCGCATCAGGCGGATTGACCGCCGAGCGCTTCGCTGGCGGCATCCTGAGCCTGGCGATCGCCGCCTCAAGGTCCGTCACCGCGTAGCACTTTCGCGCGCCGATTTTAACGATGGGGATCGGGCCGCGCGGCGCAGACCAGTTGAAGAGCGTGCCGGGCGACACGTTCAGCAGCCTCGCCCCTTCCCGCCCGGAGACCAGCAGCGGCGGGCGGTCCGTGTCCTCCACGATCGGCGTGCGGGGGAGGGGAGTCGTTCGGGGGGCCGGAGCCGGGCGGGCGGCGCGGGCGGCCGCCGCGGAGACTGCTGCTTCAATCTCGCGAAGATACGCGGCGAGCGCGGACGCGAGATGGCCGGAGGGGTCGGTGTCGGTTGCGGGCACGGCAAGCTCCTTCGATGACTCCCGCGCGAAGAAGCCTAGCGCTCGGCGCGCCCGTCTGTACGGATCTCGGGGGTGGGCGTAGCCAGCCTGCATTCCCTGAGCCTCCGCAAGTGAGATCCTGTGCAGCAGGCAATGTCCTGGAAGGGTCCATCTGCCCTTGCTCGAACCCACGCCCGCGCGCGTTGCGCGGGTTGAACATGCTGTTCGCCGCGCCTCCCGCGGTCACTGCGGCGGCGTCGGCCCTGAGGGTGCGTTGGGGCCTTCGGCGGTGGGGGATTCGGGGGGGGTGAGGAGGTCTTCGATTTTGGTTTGGAGGCGGGAGGTTGTGAACTCGGGGAGGGCGAAGGCCCATTTGGTGAAGAGGGCGTTGAGTTCTTCGGCTTCGTTCTTCACTTCGGCGGCCTTGGGGTCGTCGGCGGGAGGGGGTGTGGTTGGAGTGGTTGGGGGCGTGGTGGGCGCGGGGTCGTCGATGCTGGCCGCGGCGTTGGCGCTGGGGGTGGGGTCGGCGGGCTGCGCGGCGGGCGCCGGGGGCGCGGGGGGTTGGTGGGCGGCGGTGAAGCGGACCCAGCGTTTGTCGTCCTGGGTGACGACGGTGGCGCGGACGACGAGGTTGTCGAGGGTGCGGAACTCGGCGGTGGAGGCCTGGGGGACGTCGAAGTTCACTTCGGAGAGTGGGCGGACGTCTTCGAAGTTGGCGAAGGCGAGGCACTGAGCGGCGCGGGCGGCGGCGAACTCGTCCTTGACCTTGCGGCCCGCGGGGATGTTCTCGAGTTCGAACGTGTTGTCGTTGGGGTCGGTGCGGCGGATGGAGGTGACGAGTGGGTCGCCGCCGGCGGGGTTGGGGAGTGTGAAGGTGGCGCTGGCGAGGCGGCTGGAGGCGAGTTGGATGACTTTGGAGTCGATCCAACTCAGCGGGTTCACGGGGACATCGACGGTGCCGGAGACGAGGTAGGACTGCGGAGAGTCGGGGAGGCGGGCGAAGCGGCCGGAGGCGGCGGCGTCGGCGTTGCCGACGATGACGCTGGCGATCGCGGCGCCGGTGGCGTCGCTGAACGTGACGAGGGTGCTCTTGGCTTCGGGGGAGGCGGGGTCTTCGACGCCGAGTTTGGCGTGGAGGTCGGGCTTGGAGGTTTTCTCCTGGGTGATGCGGGCCTGCGCGGCCCACTCCACGACGTCGGAGATGTTCTTGATCTTGGCGGGGAAGTTGGACTTGGAGGCGAGGAGCCACTCGTCGCCGGTCTTGGTGAGGACGACTTCGGTGGCGCCTTGCTTGAGGGAGAGCTTGGCGACGGAGGGTGCTTTGCCGGCGAGGTCTTTCAGAAGGAGCGGCGAGGAGGACTCGGAGGCGCGGGTGGACTCGGTGGGCTTGGTTGCGCGCGACTTGTTCATCATGAGCGCGGCGCCGAGCACGACGACAGAGGCAGCGGCGAGGATGGAGAGCGTCTTGGCGTTCATGGCGTGAGTTCCCGTGTGGGGATTGGTCAGGCGGACTTGCGGCGGGCGCGGCGGCCGACGGAGAGCGCGATGGCGAGAAGGGTGACGGCGGCGGGCATCATGCCGATGTTGACGAGCTTGAGCGTGGTGCCGAGGGACTCGATGTCCTTGTTGAGTTCGAGCTTGAGGCGGCGCTGTTCGCGGCGCGAATCGGCGAGCTTGGCGCGGAGGTCGGTGACGGCCTTCTGTTGCTCGGGGGTGAGCACGAGGCTGCTGGCGTTCTGGCCTCGGGCGGCCTGGAGTTCCTGGAGTTCGCGCTCGGTCTGGGCGACTTCCTCGTCGACGGTCTTCTGTTGTTCGAGGAGGTTCTTGGCGGCGTCGCGGCGCATTTCTTCGACGCGGGTGAAGGGGCGGAAGGCGGTGTCGCGTGCGCGGAGGGAGATGAGGTCGGCGTTGCCGGCGAGGTTGTCGATCATGTTGGAGAGGAGGTCGCCGTTGTCGGCGATCTTGATGACCTGGTTGAAGAGTCGGTCCTGCTGGGTCCAGAACATGTCGGCCATCATGTCGGTGTCGGCGACGAGGATGACGTTGATGGGCTGGGTGGATTCCTTGAGCGAAGGTGCCGCGGGGTCGTCGGGCGAGTCTGCTGTTGCGGGCTTGCCCTGCGGGAACGCGCTGTTCACCTTGCCCGTGAGGCGCGCGGCGAGGGTGAGCTTTTCATTGCCGGGGACGAAGGCGGCGAGGAGTGCCGCGGGATCGGGCGGGGTGGAGATCGCGGCGGTGGGGAGCTGCATCGCCTTGTCGGTGGTGGTGACGAGCGGGATGATGTCGGCGACGGGGCCGGACGCGGCGGGGGCTGGCGCGGGGGGCGCGGCCTTGCGGATGAAGCCGGAGCTCGCGAAGTGGAGCATGCTCATCTGGCCGGTGATGGGGTCCTTGGTGTCGACGTTCTTGCCGTCGAGCCGGAGCCAGATGACGTAGGGGGTGCGGGAGTTGGCGTTGCGCTGGGTGTTGACCTGGAGGGCGACGGATTCATCGGCGGCGATTTTGTCGGCGGGGACTTCGACGCCCCAGGCGGAGAGGAGCTTGGTGAGGTTGCTGGAGCGGGGCGCGGAGAGGTCGGCGGGGTTCGGTGGGGTGTCGGCTTCGCAGAGGGGGTCGACGCAGAAGAGGGCGTGGCCGCCCTTCATCACGAACTGGTCGATGGCGTAGAGGGTTTCGTCGGAGAGGTTCTTGGGGTGGACGACCCAAAGGACGTCGACGTCGTCGGGGATCTTGGAGACGGTGGTGCCGAGGTTGTTGATGGTCGCGAGGCCCTCGACTTCCTGCATGATGAACCAGGGCTGGGTCTGGCGGGGCTGCTGGGTGCGGGGGTCCATGGTGAAGCCGCCCTGGAGCTGGATGCCGCTGATGAGACCGACGACGGGCTTGTCGGGGGTGCCGACGGAGAGGATGGCCTTGGCGATGTCGTACTCGAGGAAGCCTTCTTTCATGGGGTTGAAGAAGGGGATGGTGACGCGGGTGTCGGTGGAGCCTTCGACGACGAGGCCGAGGAAGAAGTTGGCGCCGCGGAGGGGCGCGGCTTCGAGGCCGGCCTGGGAGGCTTCGTCTTCGGCTTCGGAGTAGGCGAGGGGTTCGATGACTTCGAGGTCGAGCTTGCCGCGGGAGGCGGCGGCGAACTCTTCGAGCATTTCGCGGACGCGGTCGCCGTAGGCGGCGAGGGTGGGTTCGCCGCGGGCGAGGTCACGGGAGTAGAAGAGTTTGAGGCGGACCTTTTCGTCGAGCGAGGCGACGATGTTTCGGGAGCCTTTGGAGAGGGTGTAGATCTTGCCTTCGCTGGCGTCGAGTTTGATGCCGCGGAGGGCGGAGAGGGAGAACATGTTGATACCGAGGAAGAGGACGATGAGGAGGGCGGTGGCTGCGAGGGAGGAGGTTCGCATGGATCAGGCCTTTCGCGCTTCGAGGGCGAGGGTGTTGATGGCGAGGAAGACGAGGATGAGGGAGGCGAAGTAGACGAGGTCACGGAGGTCGATGACGCCGCGGGAGATGGCTTCGAAACGGGCGAGGAAGGAGAAGGAGGAGAGGGTGTCGACGAGGCTGGAGGGGGCCCAGGAGGAGACGAACTGGAGCATGGAGTCGTGGCCGATGAGGAGGAAGACGAAGCAGAGGACGGCGGTGATGACGAAGGCGATGACTTGGGAGCGGGTGGAGGCGGAGACGGCGGCACCGATGGCGAGGAAGCCGCCGGCCATGAGGAGTGAGCCGATGTAGCCGAAGAGGATGACGCCGTTGTCGGGGTCGCCGAGGATGTTGACGCTGATCCAGATGGGGAAGGTGAGGAGGAGTGCGAGGCCGGTGAAGAGCCAGGCGGCGAGGTACTTGCCGACGACGGCGCCGAGCTTGGTGATGGGGAGGGTCATGAGGAGTTCGGTGGTGCCGGCTTTGTGTTCTTCGGCCCAGAGTCTCATGGAGACGGCGGGGATGAGGAAGAGGTAGAGCCAGGGGTGGAAGTTGAAGAAGGAGGCGAGGTCGGCCTGGCCACGGTCGTAGAAGCCGCCGAACTGGAAGGTGAAGACGCCGGCGAGGATGAGGAAGATGACGATGAAGACGTAGGCGAGGGGGGTCACGAAGTACCCGGTGAGTTCGCGTTTGAGGACGGGCAACCAGCCTTGCATGAGTGATCCCTTTCAGGTCTGGGAGTGATTACTTGGTGGGGGCGGTGAGATCGCGGAAGACGTCTTCGAGGCGGCCGGTGTCGATGCGCATCTGGTCGACCTTCCATGCGCGGTCGCGGCAGAGGCGGCTGACGCCGTCGGCGATGTCGCGGCCTGGGCGCGGGAGGATGGTGCAACTGACGCGGACATCGCCGGCGTCGTCGGAGCGGCCGCGGTCGATGACATCGGCGACACCCTCGACGGCGCGGAGTTCGTCGAAGACCAGGGTTCCGGGGGGCGGGACGAGCATGAGGTTGACGGCGTTGTGGAAGCGGCTGCGGGCCTGGAGGGCGGCGGGGGTATCGTCGGCGACGATGCGGCCCTTGGCGATGATGATCGCGCGGGTGCAGACGGCCTCGACTTCTTCGAGGATGTGGGTGCTGAGGACGATGGCCTTGCCGGACTGGGCGGCGAGTTCGCGGATGAGTTGCCGGACCTCGTGCTTCTGGTTGGGGTCGAGGCCGTCGGTGGGTTCGTCGAGGATCAGGACCTGGGGCTCGTGGAGGATGGCCTGGGCGAGGCCGACGCGGCGCTTGAAGCCCTTGGAGAGGGTGTCGATGGGTTGGTAGAGGACGCCGCCGAGGGAGGTGCGGCGGACGGCGAGGTCGATGGCCTTCTGGGCCTGGTCGCCCCGGAGCCCGCGGGCGGAGGCGATGAAGCGGAGGAAGGAGCTGGGGGTCATTCGGCGTAGAGGGGGGCACCTTCGGGGAGGTAGCCGACGCGTTCTTTGACCTTGATGGGCTCGTCGGCGACGTCGTGGCCGCAGACGAGGGCGGTGCCGGAGGTTGGCGCGAGGTAGCCGGTGACCATCTTCATGGTGGTGCTTTTGCCGGCGCCGTTTGGTCCGAGGAAGCCGAGGACTTCGCCGGGGGCGACAGAGAAGCTGAGGTTGTCGACGGCGAGGATGCCGTCGCCGGAGCCGAAGCGCTTGGTGAGACCTTTGAGTTCGATGAGGGGTTGGGACATGAGACGGGGCCTCCACAATCAACCAGGGAGCGGTGGCTACCCGGGGCCATATTTATTCCCCGGGGACGAGCCGTGGGCAAGGGTAGGCATTACACCTGATAGAATCCAAACACGAAAACAGTGAACCGGACTCAACGATGCGTGGGGGGCGGGTTTCCGTCGTCGGCAGGACCGGTGCGACCGGTGCAGGCGTGGGAGGGGCGGAGAAGGAGTGAGGAGAAAGGTTGACCCCGGCGGGGCTGGTTTGGATATTTGGGGGGTCCCCCCAGCGTGGAGCACGAACATGACGAACGAGGTTGAATCCTTTCCACTTCCACAGTCCCTTTGCGAGACGACCTGCCGGAGCGGGGTCGGGTTTGTGAGCATGACGGCGCGGTCTGTCCGGGAGCGGCAGACGGCGGCGTTGCAGCCGCATTTGAACGCGGTGTGCGACGAGTACGACGGTCGGATGGTGATTGACGCGTCGCGCGTGGATCAGTTCACGTGCGCGTGGGTGAACTGTCTTATTGGACTGTCGCGTCGGTGCCGGACGTTGGGCGGGGAGTTGATGATCGCGGGGGTCCCGCGGTACGCGAGAGACCTGTTCGCGAACACGGGGTTGGACAAGCACCTGCACATGGTGACGACGGCGGATCACGCGCTTGGTGAGTTTGGGCTCCCGACGGTGGCGCCGTGGCGTCTGGCGGTTGCGCGTCTTCTGGATATTCCGGTCGCGATCAGGGCGGCGGCATAAGAAGGCTGCGTGAAGGGTGGGCGGGGTGCAACAGGCACACCCGCGGGGCGTAAGGGACTATGGTGGGGTCGACCGGGCTTGAGGGCCCGGTGGGTCTGCCTGGTCCAGGCGTCCGGAATCCCGGAACGCCCGCGAGAGCACCGATGACGTACCCCAGAAGCCAACATGGTCGGATTGCCGCGTTGCTGGTGCTTTGTGCCGGCGGCGTGTGGAGCGGGGCGTACGGCGACGAGGTCGCCGGGGTGGTGTCGCGGGTCGGGGTGTTGAACCTGAGGACGGGTGATGTTGATGTGAGCGGATTGCCGGATTTGCTTGCGGAGGAGGGCGAGTTTCCGGCGGGCGTTTGTGTCGTGGAGTTGGCGGGCGGGATGACACCGGGGCGGCGGGCTGCGCTGGAGCGCGCGGGCGTGCGGCTGCTGGGGTATCTGCCGAGCAACGGGTTTTTGGCGGAGCTTGGAGGGGTTCCGAAGGCGGAGCTGAAGCGGATCAAGGACGTGCGTCGGGTGGTGGCCTACCGGGACGAGTGGAAGCTCGGTCTCGAGTTGCGTGCGCCGCAGCGTGCGTGGGTAAGTGATGACCGCAAGGCCCTGGCGGAGGCTGGGGTGCGGGTGGTGAGTTGCTGGCTCTTTGCGGGGCGTGTGCCGGACGGCGCGACGGCTGCGGTCGTGGCGGCGGGCGGGCGTGTGACCTCGCGAGAGTTGGTCGGGGGGACGTGGTGCATCTCGGGGCACGTGCCGGAGGGCGCGGTCGCGGGGCTTGCGACGCGTGAGGAGGTGCAGTTTGTCGAGGAGATGAGCGAGCAGTTGCCCCGGAGCAATGCGCAGGTACGCGCGCACGTGCAGAGCGGGACGACGACGCTGACGCCGTTCTACGACCGCGGTCTGCGCGGGGAGGGGCAGATTGTCGGGATCATCGACAGTCGCGTGAACAAGGACCATTGTTCGTTCTCGGATCCGGAGGGCGATCCGCCCGGGCCGAACCACCGGAAGATCCTCGCGTACAACACGACGTTCGGGAGTTTCCGGCACGGGACGCACGTGGCGGGGACGCTCGTCGGTGATGGCGGGACGCTGACGGACACGCGTGGGGTCGCGTACTTGGCGAGGTTTGTGTACAACATCCACCCGGACGCGACGGAGACGTCGATGTTTGGTCGGCTGGATCTGCACGCGTCGCAAGGTGCGCGGGTACACAGCAACAGTTGGGGGGCGGACGGGCTGCGGGCGTACGACGGCGCCTGCCGCGCGATCGATACGTTTTTGCACGATCAGGACGAGAACCTGGTGGTGCACGCGGTGTCGAACAGTTCGCTCGTGTACAACCCGGAGAACGCGAAGAACTCGCTGGGGGTGAGCGGGGCGGGGCAGGCGGGGCTGGAGGAGACGATGTGCGTGGGGGGCGCGGGCCCGACGGAGGACGGGCGGCGGAAGCCCGAGATCACGAGCATCGGGTGCAACGTGGCCTCGTCGAACTATCTGAATGCGTGCGGCACGACGATGATGACCGGCACGTCGATGGCGACGCCGGGAGTCTCCGGCGCGGGGGTGCTGCTGCGGCAGTACTTTGAAGCAGGGTTTTACCCGAGCGGCGCGGCGAGCGCGGGGGATGCCTTTGTTCCCGGCGGGCAGTTGATCAAGGCGATGCTCGTGAACGGCGCGGCGGACATGACGGGTGTAGCCGGGTTCCCGAACACGCGCGAGGGGTGGGGGCGGGTGAACGCGGGGAACTCGGCGTTCTTCGCGGGCGATGCGCGCCGGCTGGCCGTGCGTGAGGTGAGGAACGCGGACTCGCGCGGGCTCGTGAGCGGCGTGGAGCACGTGTGGAACCTGGACGTACTGGCGGGGCAGTCGCTGAAGGTGACGCTGGCGTGGGCGGACGCGGCGGCCCAGGTGAACGCGAGCTTTGCGCCGGTGAACAACATCGATCTTGTGGTCGAGGGCCCGGGTGGGGAGATCTACCTGGGGAACGTGTTCGCCAATGGCGTTTCGGCGCCGGGCGGGATCGGCGATGCGCTGAACAACCTGGAGCAGGTGCTGATCACGAGCCCGGCGGCGGGGATGTGGACGGTGCGGGTGCTTGGGGCGTCGGTGAACGAGGGATCGCAGGGGTACGCGGTCGTGGCGACGGGGGACGTGGCGGATCTTTCGTGCCCGTCGGACTACGACCTGAACGGGTCGGTGGACGGTGACGATGTGATCGCGTTCTTTGGCGCGTGGGACATCACGAACGGCGGCGCGGACATCGACCGCAGCGGCGGGGTGGATGGCGACGACGTGATCGCGTTCTTTACGGCGTGGGATTCGGGCTGCTGAGGATCAGCAGCGGCCCATGAACTCTTCGCGGACGATTTTGCCGTTGTGGACGGTGTAGACGCCGACTTCCTCGAAGTTGGAGACGGTGCCGCTGGCCTTGGCGCGGACCTGCATCTTGAAGCGGACGGCGAAGCTGGTGGCGCCGACGAAGGGGCCTTCGGCGGTTGCGCCGAGGATTTCGTTTTCACTGAGCCACCAGTTGTTCTTGGCTTCGACGGCGGGGCGGCCGCGCCACTCGAGCTTGGCGCTGCCTTCGCAGGAGATGATCTCGGGCGACCAGAAGTTGTTCTCGATGTCGGCGAGCTTGCCGGCGTTGAACATGGCGACGAGTGCGCCGCCGACTTCGTCGGGCCCCATTCCCTTTCCGGTGGAGACGGGGACGGGGTCGAGGCTGGCGTTCTTCTTGCTGGCCTTAGCGGCGGGCTTCTTGGAGGGCTTCGCGGCCGGCTTTGAGGCCAGTTTTGCGGCTGGCTTCTTCGCGGC
>JBEIUO010000603.1:0-2646 GCA_040374335.1 Phycisphaeraceae bacterium | reverse complement strand
CTACTCGCCGTTCATGACGCCCGACAAGAACAACTACTACTCGCTCCTCTGCGAAACCAGCGAGAGCGACGCCAAGCCCACCGTCGGCAAGAACAACCAGTCCCCCGAGGCGATGATCGAGCTGACCATAAAGGGCCTCGAGAACGCCGGCCTGCTCGAGCCCGGCGAACGCCAGAACATCGTCAGCACCTGGTGCTACTACGCCGACTACTCCTATCCCACGCCGAGCGTCGACCGCGACGACATCCTCGCCGATGTCATCCCCTGGCTCGAAGCCAAGTCCATCTATTCCCGCGGCCGCTTCGGCATGTGGAAGTACGAAGTCGCCAACACCGACCACACGCTCATGCAGGGCGTCGAACTCGTCAACCGCCTCCTCAAGGGCGAGCCCGAGACCACCATCGGCATGCAGTACAAGGTCACCGAGGACGGCCGCAACGCCGCCGTCCACGAACGCAGCATCAACGCCGGCTCAGGCGAAAAGAAGCTCGTCGCCCGCGAACCCAAGCCCATGAACGCAACCCAACGCGCGATCAAGGAAGCACCCATCGGCGAAGAAGAAGTCGGCCTGGGCGGGTGATCCCTCGCCTCCTTCGCATGTCGGCCCACGCTCTCACGGACGCGTCGCGAGCGTGTCGATGTTCCTCGCCGCGCGAAGCATCCGTGAAGACCAGTGGATAAACGTCGCCTTCGCGTCGTGGTACGGGTCCTGCGCCTGGTTCGCGTACGGATCCGCCGCGTAGTCCTCTTCAACCGCCGCGAACAAGCGTGCCCCCGAACGCGAGTCCACGATCTCCAACTCACCCGCCGCCCCGCCGATCCGCCGCGTGCGAAGATCCTGTGAACGCGACCTCGCTACCTGCGTGATCGCCATCCGCAGCACCGCCACCCGCGGCCCCGGTTGGCCGGTGATCGAGAACTGCTGGCCAAGGGTGTTCACCATTTCTGAACGCAACTTCTCCGTCAGCGCGAGCGTGGTCGCGGGGTCCGGCCCTTCGCTCGTGTACGCGTGCTCGTGCATCACCGGGTTCTCGATGATCAACCCCGTGTAACCCTTCAGAGACTTGCTCATCTCGTACCACGTCCCCTCGTGGATCGGGCTGGGCTTGAGCTGCGAGTAGTCGCTCAGGAACCCGGAAATGTAAACCACCGGCGCCGGCTTCTTCACCCCCGAGTTCTCCGACTTCTGCGAGTACACCGAGGGCGCACACGCCGGGAGCAGGGCGGCCAGGGTCACTAGGGCAACGGTCGCGGTCAGGGGAGTTCGCATGGGAGAGTCTAAGGACTGCACCCCAGTGGGGCAAAGAAGCTCCAAAATCCGCCACCCTCCGGTTCAGGACTGAAGTACACCCCTCCGCCCTCCGATAGCTTCTCCATGGTCCGGTTCTGATCCGGTGGCAGGGAAGCCTCTGGAAGACCTGGTCGGCGCACACAAGATCGGAGTGCGCAATGTCATCGATGACGACGCGAAGGATCGCGACGGCAATGCCAACGACCAACACCTTCGGCGGTGGCAAGGACCACCCCCTCCGCTTCGACCGGAGGCGGGCAACTCGACACGACGTAGGCGGGGAAGCCGTCGCGGTATTCACCGACGACGCCGGACCCGGAAAGATTCTGAAGGTTCGCCTGCTCGACGCAAGCGAATCGGGCCTTGGGGTGCGGAGCTCGGTGCCGGTGGCACCGGGTGCAGCCTTCTCGCTCATGCCGGACAAAACCGTCTGGCCGCGGCATATCGGGATCGTCGTTCGCTGCGAACGCGACGGCGATGGCTACTTGCTCGGCCTGCGGAGCAAAGCTCCGCGGACCGCCGCGTAACGACGCGTGCGAGAAAGCAGAACTCGACTTCCCCGGGCTCCGTTTCTGGTCCGGGGAAGTTTTGTTTTTACCTCAGCACCCCGCGTCCCACCGCGCGAAGAACAGAATCACATCGTCGCTGTCCACGCCCCCATCGCGCGTGACATCCGCGCCCGCCAGTCCCGCGTCCCACGCCGCAAAGAACGCGATCACGTCGTCGCTGTCCACCGCGCCGTCGCCGGTGAAGTCACCCACGCACGCGGGTCCGCCCAGTGAGAGTCGCCACGCCTCGTTCAGGCCCCTTGGGTTGATCCCGTTCCCCACGATCGTTCGCCCATCCGCCGAGATCCCCCGGGCCTCGACCAGCTTCCAACCCGTCAAGTCCACCCCGCCCTCCGTCGCGAGCTGCTGCAGGTCACGGATGCCGTTGGTCGCGTCCCAGATGAAGGCGCGGCCATCACTTCCGCACCCGAAAGGCCCGCACGGCCCCGGGATCGAGGCCCGTCCCACCACCACGCTCCCGTCATCGCTCACCCCGTACGCCCAGCTCTGGAACGCGCCCCCGGCCAGGTCCCCCAGCCCGATCATCCCCTGTCCCTCCCGCCACAGAAACGCCTCGGCCCCTTGGGGTGAGTTCACGCTCCGCGACCACCCCACCACCACCGTGCCGTCCACGTTCACCGCCTCCGCCGCGCTGTTGGGTTCGAACCCGGCTGGCGTCGACAACACGCCCAGTACTTCGGGCAAGGATCCCTCCACCCAACGCACCGCGCGGACTCCGTTTGATCCCGTCATTACAGGGCATGTGGGTGGCCGCCGAATCCAGACATGGCTACTTGTTGGGCACCG
>JBEIUO010000391.1:0-3720 GCA_040374335.1 Phycisphaeraceae bacterium | reverse complement strand
CGTCGTTCGTGGGGAGCGGCCGGAGTATCACCGCGAGATTGCCCTCGGACCCATAGCCGGGGGTGCTCTCGACGCGTGGTTGCGGGTACGTGCGAGAACGCCGGGGCCGTTGCTGCTTCCGGTTGATCGTGGGGGAATCATCCGCTTCCGACGGCTGACCGAGCAGGCCATCTACGACATCTTTGCGAGGCTGGGTCGCGAGGCGGAATGTCCCGGGGTAACGCTGCGAGACCTTCGGCGGGCGTTTGTCGTTTCGCTCGCGCGCATGGGCCGGTCGCTCGATGAGGTGCGGGCGATGGCGGGTCACGCGAGTTGGATTACGCCGAAGATCTACGAGAGCCACCGAGCGGGCGAGTGCGGCGAGGGGTTCACGCTCGACAGCATCGGCAGTGTCTCCGCGGCAAAGGTTGGAACGGACGGCGACAGGCCAAAGCGGAAGCGGGCGCGTTCGCTGTCGTGAGAAACGCGATCAGATTGTCGCCGTCGACCGCGCCGTCACAGTCGTAAACCGACGGGCAGACGAGAAACGCAACGGCCTTGTTGGTCCCTGCGCCGCAGCCCTTCCACACCTAGCACCGGTGCTCCCGTGAACCCCCGAGTCCAGCCTCACCGACTCGGGGGTCTGTCAGGTCATGCGACCGGATATATCACGGGATGTCACGATTCCGTAGCTGAAACCCCTTATTTCTCGAACGCGGCATCGAACGCCCGCGCTGAGGGTGCGAAATCGAGCTTTCTGACGAATGCCGCGGCCTCGCGCCCGCCGTGGACGCGGTCCATGCCGCTGTCTTCCCACTCGACGCTGAGCGGGCCTTGGTAGTTGATGCGGTTGAGGGCGCGGATGATTTCTTCGAAGTTGATGCCACCCCGACCGGGCGAGCGGAAGTCCCAGCCGCGGCGGGCATCGCCGAAGCCCACGTGAGATCCGAGGACCGACGACTCGCCGTCGAGGGTTCGGATGGCGTCCTTCACGTGGCAGTGGTAGATCCTGTCGGGGAACGCCTGGATGAACTTCACGGGATCGACGAACTGCCAGTGAAGATGGGAGGGGTCGAAGTTGAAACCGAACGCCTTGCGGTGGTTCACCGCGGCGAGGGCCATGCGGGTGGTGTGGATGTCGTAGGCGATTTCCGTCGGGTGAACCTCGAGGGCGAAGCGGACGCCGACCTTGTCGAACTCGTCGAAGATCGGGTTCCACCGGTCGGCGAAGTCCTTGAAGCCGGCGGCGACATCGACGGCGGACGTGGGCGGGAAGAAGTACAGCTTGTGCCAGATGGAGGAGCCGGTGAAGCCGTTGACGACTTTGACGCCGAGGGTGGAGGCCGCTCGGGCGGTGTTCTTCATCTCCATGGCGGCGCGGTGGCGGACCTTTTCCAGGTCGCCCTCGCCCCAGACGTGCTCGGGGAGGATGGACTTGTGGCGTTCGTCGATCAGGTCGCAGACGGCCTGGCCGACGAGGTGGTTGCTGATGGCGAAGCACTTGAGGCCATGCTTGGCCAGCAGGTCGTGGCGGGACTTGCAGTAGCCGTCTTCGGAGAGGGCCCGGTCGACCTCGAAGTGGTCGCCCCAGCAGGCGAGTTCGAGACCGTCGTAGCCCATCTCGCGGGCGAGGGGGGCGAGCTTGTCGAGGGGCATGTCGGCCCACTGGCCGGTGAAGAGAGTGACGGGGCGTGGCATGAGGGTCTCCTGAGCGTGAGGCCCCATGGTACAGCCCCGGAGTTCCGGCCCGCAACCGCTTGCGTGCAGGTTGCGCGAGGATCCGGTATAGTGGCGGGCCCGCCAGCGGAGGGGGGCGGTTCGGGAGCATCGAGCATGTCCACGGTAGTAGCGAGTCCAATGGTCACCACGCGCCTGAGCGCGATGATGTTCCTTCAGTTCTTCCTGTGGGGGGCGTGGTATGTAACGCTCGGGCCGTTCATGGCCGCGCATGGGATGGACCCCAAAGACATCGGAAACGCCTACACGGTCGGCCCAATCGCGGCGATCTTGGCTCCGGTGTTCCTGGGCTTGGTTGCCGACCGTTTCCTGCCGACTCAGATCGTGTTGGGCATCATGCACCTCCTGGGAGGAGCACTCCTGCTCGCGGCCCCGTCGTTGGTGCCGGAGAAGGGTGGAAGCGCGACTCCCTTTGTGGGGATCCTGTTCGCCCACATGCTGTGCTACATGCCGACCCTGGGCCTCTCCAACACGGTGGCGTTCCACAACATCACCAACCCTGAGAAGCAGTTCCCGCTTGTACGAGTGCTGGGGACCATTGGCTGGATCGTCGCGGGCTTTGTCGTCGCGTTCTTGGCTAAGAGCCAGGCCGGAGAAGGTGCCGCGGAAAGCGTGATCAACAGCCAGCCGATCTTCTTCCAGGCGGCCGGTGCGAGTGCCATCCTTCTCGGGCTCTACTCCTTCTCGCTCCCGTCGACGCCCCCACCGGCGAAGGGCAAGCCCTTCTCGCTGGCGGACGCCCTCGGCCTTGAGTCGCTCAAGCTGATGGCCGACCGCCCGTTTGCGGTGTTCGTCATCTGCTCGTTCCTCATCTGCATTCCGCTCGCGGCGTACTACTCCTTCGCGGGCGTTTACGCCGGGGCGACGGGGTTGACCGAGATCCCGATCAAGATGACCTTCGGCCAGATGTCCGAAATCGGGTTCATGCTCATTATGCCGCTGTTCTTCGCTCGCTTGGGGGTGAAGTGGATGCTTGCGGTCGGCATGCTGGCTTGGGTCATTCGGTACGTGCTGTTCGGTGCTGCATGGTCGAGCTCGGGCGGCACCCATGTCCAGTGGATGGTCCTCGCGGGGATCATCCTGCACGGCATCTGCTATGACTTCTTCTTCGTGACCGGCCAGATTTATGTGGACAAGAAGGCTCCATCCACGATCCGTGCCCAGGCGCAGGGTTTCCTCGTGCTCGTCACGCCGGGGCTCGGCATGATGGTCGGCAACCAACTCTTCCCCAGACTCGTCAAGCACTTCACCTCCGGCCCCGAGGGTGCTCAGGTCACCGACTGGAAGATGGTCTGGTTCGTCCCTGCCGGGTTCGCGGCGTTGATCATGTTCGTGTTCGTGGCGGCGTTCCGGGAGAAGCCCGCAGCCGAGGGCGCTAAATAGTCAACCCGGGCATCCCGGGGCTTTGCACCGGTGCCCATTTTGTGTACGCTGGACCGACGCGCTCCGGGAGCGCCATCTGGAGATTCTGATGACCACCAAGCCCCCCACCGTTTCGCTCGGCCTTGATCAGGGCCGCCGCTCCTTCCTTGCAACCACGGCCATGCTGGCCGGCGCGGGTGCCGTTCTCGCCGCCTCCGGCTCTGCCGCGGGCCGCCAACCGGAGCCTCAGGCGAAGGCCAAGGCCCGCACGCCGCTGAAGGATGGGGAGACCATCCGGATGGCGGTCATCGGAACGGGCGGCATGGGCACAGGCCACTGCGCCGCGTTCGCGAACCTGAGCACAAAGCGGAATGCGAACGTCCAGGTGGTGGCGATCGCCGATCCGTGGCCTCGCAACCTCGACAACGCCCACAAGAAGCTGACTGAAGAGTGGCAGAAGGGCGTGGAGGTCAAGAAGTACGCCGACTACACCGAGATGCTGAAGGATCCGAGCATCCACGCGGTGCTGATCGCCAGCCCCGAGCACTGGCACAGCAAGCAGGCCGTCGACTCCCTGCTCGCGGGCAAGGACGTGTACTGCGAGAAGCCGATGACGTTGAACCTCGAAGACGCGGTGGCCCT
>JBEIUO010000666.1:0-2364 GCA_040374335.1 Phycisphaeraceae bacterium | reverse complement strand
CCCGCCAACCCAGGTGGTTCCAATAGTCCACGTGCTCACTCAGCACAATCACATTCGGGTCTTTGTCCAACACCGCCAACAACGCATCCGCCGGCGGGCAACTGCTACACCCCTGCGACGTAAATAGCTCCACCACCACCATCGCCAGCATCAGCATGAGCCCCACCCCTCTCCCTGCTGATATCCGAAAAGCCCGTCAATTTATTCCAGCCACCATCCGCCACCGCCCGCAACACCTCCGCCACACTCCACGCCTGCGCAAAACACCCCCGCGGCGTAAACGGCGCATCCCCATCGGCAATCTCCGACATCTGCCCCACCCCCGCCTCCCGCAAATGCCCCCGCAACCCATTCACCAACTCCGCCACCCGCTCCGCCACCCGCTCCGACCCCGGGTACACCCGCGCATACGCCGACACAAACGGACCCATCAACCACAACCACACCGACCCCTGATGATACGCCGAATCCCGCTCAAGCACTCCGCCCCGATACACCCCCCGATACGCCGGGTCCTCCGGCGCCAAACTGCGTAATCCCAACGGCGTCAACAGGTGCCGTTCCACTACATCCACCACCGCCCGCGCCTGCAAATCGTCCAACATCGTGTACGCCAAACTCACCGCAAAAATCTGGTTCGGCCGGATCGACCCATCGCCCGTATTGTCCAGCAGATACCCCCGCCCCGAATCCCAAAACTGCTCGATAAACGACCCCCTCGCCCTCCCCGCCAACTCCGCCATCTCCTCCGCCCGCGCCGCGTCCCCAAACCGCTCCGCCAACTCCGCCAGCGTGCAAATCGCGTTATACCAAAGCGCCTGAATCTCCACCGGTTTGCCGATTCGCGGCGTCACCACCCAGTCGCCGATCTTGGCGTCCATCCACGTCAACTGTACCCCCGGTTCCCCGGCCTGCAACAGCCCGTCCTCATCGGCCCGGATCCCGTACCGCGTCCCGCGCCGGTGCCAGTCCATCGCCTCCACCAGTCGCGGGTACAACGTGTCGCGCACCGTCGCCACGTCGCCCGTTGCGTGCAAATACGCCCGCGTCGCCTCGAAGAACCACAGCGTCGCGTCCACCGTGTTGTACTCCGGCGCCTCCCCATCGTCGGGGAAACGGTTCGGCAACATGCCCCGGTCCAGCGCCCCCGCAAACACCGTCAGAATCTCGCGCGCCACCTCGAACCGTCCCGTCGCCAGCGTCAACCCCGGCAGCGCGATCATCGTGTCCCGCCCCCAGTCCCCGAACCACGGATACCCGGCAATAATGGTGTGCCCATCGCCCCGCCGGACAATGAACTGATCCGCCGCCTCCGTCAGGTCTTCGACAAAAGGTGTCTTCACCGGAGCCGTCCGCCGCAGCGCCGCCCGCCGCAGCCGTTCCTGTTCCCGCAGCGCCGTCGCCTCGTGTGCCGGCAACGCCTCCCGCGAAACAATCACCACCGCCTTCGGCGAGTGCGCCAGGTCGAAATGCAGGACAAACGGTTGAAACAGGTCCTCGTGCGCGTCCAGTCCGCGCGCCTTCTCCTCGGCGTACTCAAACCGGTGATACCAGTGGCCCGTCGGTTCACACGTCCGGAAATCGGCCGCGAAAAATACCCGTGGCAAACTCGGGTACGGCTGCACCGAAACGATCCGGTCATCCGCCCAGTCAAACCGCGGATTCAGCGCCGTATTCGAATGCGTCGTTGCGTGATAATCCCGGTACGCCACCAGCGGCCGAACTTCCAGATGGCAGTTCTTGCACAACCCGTGGACTTCGTACTCTACGATCGTCGCGTCCTGCCCGTGCACCATGAAGATGCGCTTCTCCACTCGCACATCGCCAATCTCGTAACTCCACGTCGGGAATGGATCCAGTCGAAACTCCCGCAGGTACTCGTACCCCTGCGGATGCACCGCGCCCTCGTACAGATTCGCCGACAGATCCACCCGGTAGCCGTCCACCACCAGCGTGTCTTCAAACTTCGCCACCAGCAGCGCGCGCCCCAACGGCGGTTGCAGCGCCGAGGTCAGCAGCCCATGATACCGGCGGGTATGAACCCCGCTCACCGTGCCGCTGGCGAAGCCGCCAAGGCCGTTGGTCTCCAACCATTCCAGGCGGCTGCTTTGCTCCAAATCCTGGCAGGTCATTGCGTCAAATTGCAGTTTCATCGTGTTCACCGCGAGTCGGAAATTCGGTGATCGGGGTTGCTGCTAAGGGGGTCGCGACGGGCGGGGCGATAAGTCAGCAACGACAAGCTCAATAATAGACGATTCTTAATGAGAAAGGGAGCCCCTAAGATCGTGCCAGCTCCGCGGCGATCAGCCCGATCAACTCCCGCGACCGGCTGAGCGTGGTCTGCGTGAAGAACCCGTGATGCAT
>JBEIUO010000240.1:0-4991 GCA_040374335.1 Phycisphaeraceae bacterium | reverse complement strand
GGTGCCGTCGTCGCTCCCTCGGTCGCGATGCGAGGCATGCAGAACTCGACGCTCGGTTCCCGTTTCGGCATCTTCTCGCCGGTTGCGACCCGCGTTCCCGCCGCAGGTTACCCGGGTTCGGTTGCGCTGGGCGCACTCGACAACTATCGGGGACCGCACGCCGCTGTCCGGCTGCTCCCCGGGTATTCCGCGCGTTTCATGGTCCGCCCCGAGGGAGGATTGCCAACGTCCGATCCGCTGGTCGTGACGATGTACCTGCTCAACCATCCGAGCTCATCGTCGGTCGCCGCCCGGGCGGTCACGACACGCAGCCAGGGTGGAACCGAGCTCAGCGGGGCGCGCGTACAAGCACCTTCGCTCGGGAAACAGTCGCGCACGCACCCGCCCGAACCGAAGCGCGTACTTGCCGTCAGTCGTCCAACGCTCATCTTGCCGTCGTGGCAGTCCGAGTACGGCTCGGTAACCGTCGACGACACCGACCGCGCGTTCGAGGGCATCGAGCCGGGGGACATGGTGCAGCTCGTCGACGAGCTCGGGTCCGGGTCGGCCGAAGACGAGGCGTTCCTTGTGCGCGATGTCATTCGAGGGAACTCGGGCGAGTTGACCCTGCGTCACAACTGGTTGGCGCGGAAGTTTCCGGAACCCGGTGATCGGGTAACGTTCATCAAGGGCGAGGACATCTTTCAGAAGGTGTCGGTGTTAGTGGACCCCGTGAAGGCCGGTGTATGGCGCGGGTTGGAGCTCGTCGCGGGAACGGACGGTGACGGTTTGGTGCTGTGGGGGTTCGCGTTCGAGAACCCCGCGCGCAACGGGCTGCTGACGATTCCGATCGGGCGGTCCGGTTGTGGGTCGTTGATTCAGTCGGCGCGCTGGCCCCGCGAGGGCAGCGCGGGGAGCCCATCGCTCTTGACCAGGATCTTCGACGAGCTCGGGCTCGACGTGCTCGTCCTGTCGACGGCGGAGCAAGGAACCGGCGACGGCCAGCACGCCGCGTCGACGGAACGGGTGCTCGACATCATCCGAGATGAATCGCCTCGGACCGAATGCGTCATCTACTCCACCGGACCCGAGTACTTCTCGGAAGACCGTGTCGACAAGTCGGACATCGGCCGGAAGTTCGAGGTCTGCGTGGCGATGCAGCTGGCCGCCGCGAACAAGCACGTGCCGATGACGTCCTTCTTCTTCGATCGCGAGTACAGCTCGTCGGCGTTCGGTCGGCTGCAGTCCGGAGTCGATACGACCGAGGGCGCCACCCACCCGGGGACCGTGCTCGACGTGTCCATTCTCGCGAGGCAACTGTTGTCCCTTCCACGCGCGTTGCCCGTTGTGCAACCCGCGGGGTTCTTTGGTTGCCCCAGTGCAACCGCCCATTTCTCGTCCCCTGGATCGCCCCTCCCCGGCGTCGCTTGGCAGTGGGAGATCGAGCGCGCCGAAGTCCCCGGCACGTACGAGCCCCTCGCCGATGGCCCTCTCGTGCGCAACGGTGTGCAGGTCGCGCTCGTCGAGGGCGCGGCGTCTCCGAGCCTCCGGCTTGCGTCGCTTCAGAACTGGCATCTGAGCGGCTGGCCGGTGTCGGGCAGAGGCAGCGTCCGACTGGTCGAGGTAACCGACGGCCGCACGCTGGCCTCCGATCCCATCCCGGTCGCGCTCTGTCCCACCGACATCGACTGCTCCGGTGGCGTTGACGGCGACGATGCGCTCCTCTTCCTGTCGCTCTGGGATCGCGCCGACATTCAGGCTGATTTTGACGGCAACGGTGGCACCGATGGCGACGATGTCATCGGCTTCTTCGCCAGTTGGGACCAGGGATGCTGAATCGCAACGTCGCCAACCGCTCGTTTGCGCCGATCCTCGCCCTCACGGCGACGCTCACGCTCGCGTCCGCACTG
Source organism: Phycisphaeraceae bacterium (assembly GCA_040374335.1). GTDB lineage: Bacteria > Planctomycetota > Phycisphaerae > Phycisphaerales > UBA1924 > JBEIUO01. Next base: position 3,102 of record JBEIUO010000240.1, on the reverse strand, counting down.
CCCGCCGCGTACAGGCTCACCGTCGCCGACCCCGACGCGCAGTCGCTCACCAACATCCCGCTCAACGGGTTCAACCCGTTCGAGCCCTGGCTCTCCACCGGCGCGTCACTGCGCGCCGCCCCGTTTTTCGACGGTTCAACCACCGCGGGTGTCGCCTACCTCGCGCAGTCCGTCTTCACTCCCGACGCCACTTCCGCCACCATTCTCACAGTCGCTCCAGGTCACGGACTCCGGTTCGCCGCGTCGGACGTGCTCCGAGTGTCGCGCACCGGCGAACTGCTGCGGGTCGTCGGCGTCTCCGGCGACTCCCTGACCGTGAGTCGCGCTCACTTCAAGTCCGCTCCCGCGGCCCTGACCGACGGCGACGCGATTACCATCCTCTCCCGCCACACCTCGTTCGTCTGTTGGTACTTCTGCGAGCAACCGCAGGACGCCCCTCGCGCAACGGTATGGGAACTCGACCGTCGCAGCGCTTCCGCGGCAACCATGAACGTCGCCATCGGACCCGGTCCGTCGGGCTGGCGAATCGACGCCGCGCTCTCGGGCACCACACCTCTCGTCGTCAACCTGCCCTTCGATCCCCGCGGCCGCTGGCTGCTGATCAGCTTGGCGCACATCAACGAGTCCGAGGCGCCCGCCGACGACCTGCTCCTCTCGGTCTTCGATCCCGCAACCGCTCAGACCCTCGTCGCCGCCGCGCCCTTTGTCACGCCATTCGCGGCCGAGTGGATCCCCGATGCCGCGACGATCGGTGATCGCTTCTCCATCGGCTCTGGCTCCCAGCGCAGCGCGCTGGGGATCTGCATCCCGGCGATCGTCGCCGATGCCGTCGCCGACGGACGCGTGCTCCCCGCCGGGATCGCAACAACCGATGCCGCGGCACTCGCGCACAACAAGGGCCTTTCCGGCCACGTCACGTTCAACGACTTCGAATCCTGCGTGTGGGCGACCAACTACTCGGCTGGTGCTTTCGGCGGGGCGACCAACGAGGCCCGCGCGGGAACCAGCGACGGCGCACTGCACGTCTTCGACCGCACCCGCAACTTCCTGAGCTTTCGCCACCAGACCGACCCCGGAACGTCCGTGTACGGCGGAGTCGTGAGCGTTGACCCGTACCAGTACGGTGCCTCCGGTCTCGCCCCGCGGCGCCCCGCGTTCGACGCCACAGTCGGGAACATCGCTTCACCCGCGAGTGAAGCCACCATGACCGCCCTCGGCGGCCTCCACCCCTCGGGCCTCGCCGCCCAACGCACGCGACGCTTCGCCGCGGCAGTCACGGGCGGTGTCGCGATCGACCGTCTTCGGATCGGGATCTTCGGGAACTCCCGCGCCGTGTACCCGCAGTCCTATCCGCTCAGGCTCTCCAGCGGCGAGTTCGCCGGCCGCGAATGCCGTTCCAACTTCGCGGATATGGGCGTCATCGGCCAGGCGCCGATCTACAACAACGGCTTGCTTGTAGGCCACATCGGCCCGGTCCCCTGGTGCAACTGGTCCGACCCCGATCGCCCGAGCGGTGGCTACGGCGCGGACTGCGCGGCAGAACTCCCCCTCTGCGTCGCCCACCCCGATGCCTCGCCCGTCACCGTGCCCCCATCTGTCGCGATGCAGTCACTCGTCGACTCCACGCTGGGCTCCCGCTTCAGCATTTTCTCGCCAACGCCTACCCGTGTACCGAGCGTCGGCTTCCCCGGTCTTGAAAGCCAGGGCACCCTCGACAACTACCGGGGCAACCACGCGTGCGTTCGCCTGCGGCCGGATCACTCCGCGCGCTTCATGGTGAAGCCCGAGCGCGGCATGCCGGAGTCCGATCCACTCCGCGTGACCGTGTACTTGCTCAACCATCCCTCGTCCTCCACCGTCCGCGCCCGTGCCGTGCGGGCCTACGGCCAGGGGGCGCCGGAAGTGTGGAGTGCCCCGATCCCAACTCCCGGTCTCGGATCTGCGAGCACACCGAATCCCCCGCCGCGGAAGACGATCACCTCCGTCGTCCAGCCTCGCCTCAGCAGCCCCACAACGCACACCCGCTTCGGTTCTGTAACCGTCAGCGACCTCGACGGCGCGTTCGCGGGCGTCGAAGTCGGTGACATGGTCCAGGTGTACGACCCAGCCGGCAACTCCGCTCCCTACAACGAAGCCTTCGTCGTTCGCGAGATCACCCGATTCGCCAACGGCAACCTGCGGCTCACCTACGACTGGCTGCCCCGGCAGTTTCCCGCACCCGGCGACTCCATCACGTTTATCAAGGCCGACCAGCTCTTTCGAAAGGTGACCTTCGAGTTCCCGCCCTGCGCCGCCGACGAGTGGCGGGGCATCGAGGTCGTCGCGGATGCGACGGGCGACGGCGTCCTTCTCTGGGGCCTTGGCTTCGAGAATCCCGCCCGCAACGGCATCATCACCACGCCGATCGGGAGGTCGGGATGCGGCGCATGGCTGCAGTACAACCGCTGGCCAGTGCAGGCCGCCGTCGGCGGTCAATCCCTCCTTCAACGCATCTTCGCTGAGCTCGACCTCGATGTCGCCGTGCTGACCACCGCTGACCAGGGCACCCCAGGTGGATACCACGTCCAGGCCTACGAACGCATCTTCGACACGTTCCGCTTCGATTCGCCCGACACAGAACTCGTTACCTACGCCACCGGCCCCGAATACGTCTCCGAGGAGACCCTCGACAAGCGCGACGCGTTCGAGAAGTTCAGCGTGCTCGCCGCGATGCAGCTCGCCGCCGCGAACAAGTCCGTGCCGATGACCTCGTTCTACTTCAGCGAGGCCTACCGATCCTCGGCGTTCGGCCGTATCGAGAGCGGCGTCGACACGACCGAGAGCGCAACGCACCCCGGTACCGTGCTCGACATCTCGCTCCTCGCGCAGCAGATCCTCTCGCTCCCGGCGGCCCCGCCGGCGATCTCACCCGCGAGCCAACTCATCTGCCGCGACGGTGTCGCGCAGTTCTCCGTAGAGCCGTCCCCGGAAGTGGAACTCGAGTACCGATGGGAGATCGAAGACGGCGCGGGAGGATTCGCGGTACTCACCGATGGTGCGCTCGTGCGGTCGGGAATCACCATCGCGACCGTCAGCGGGGCCACCACCAGCACGCTCACGATC
>JBEIUO010000721.1:0-2113 GCA_040374335.1 Phycisphaeraceae bacterium | reverse complement strand
TCCGTTGCCGCGAGCGATGACCTCGAACCTCGTCACAGCCTCTCGACCGTGTACGAAGTCGACGATCTGGTACGGTCGGCGTTCGACGTCCAGTCGCAGGGGCAGCGAGATCTCCCCTCGCTGCGCGTGGACGTCACCGACGAGCACGGCGGTGTATCGCTTGCCGACTCGTCGTGCCTCGAACGCGCGCGAGAGCGTGCGTTGCGCGTCGAGCGTGAGCGCGACGATGAGGAGGCCCGAGGTGTCCATGTCGAGGCGATGCACCATCATCGGGCCGGTGGCATGGGGGAACGCCGCACGAACACGCGCGATGACACAGTCCTGCTTTTCGGGACCGATGCCGGGGACCGAGAGGAGCCCGGAGGGCTTGTCGACAACGACAAACCCCTGCGAAACATGGACATAGTGGAGGGAAAGGGGGTTCACAGGGGCTTGGCCGCCAAATACCAGTGGAAATGCCAGTTTTGGGTGTTTTCCGAACGTATACCTTCCCGAATCACTTGCCGTGCGGTTGGCTTTCGGTTAGCATTTACCAAACGCGTAGGGCGAAAGCTGATCGGGTCAGAAGGATCGACCCGAGAAGAAGGACAGGAAGAAGAGTAGCGGGCGCTCGCACGCGGGACAGTGGCTGTGGGGGACCTGATTGGGGACCTGCCGGAGGCGAAGAGCCTGGGTCCGAAGCGCGGGGCGCATCAGGCGATCGACGGAAGCAAGGCGCACGTCCGACGTGTGCAGTTCAGTGAAGTTCGAGCGGGGACTCGCTCGGCGGTTGGGAAGGCAGATGGAGTTCCGAGCACGGAAGCTCGGGAAGTCCCGCGACTCGGTGCCTCGTGCAGGAGCACGGTGCGTCGAGGTTGGCGGGAAGGAGCACGGACGATGTCAACCTACGAGCCACCTGTCATCAGTCTCGGACCCGGCGGGGACTTTGTCCGCCAGTTCGTCCGCCTCGATGGGCACGGAACCCGTCTGGTCGAACGAGCACTCGGGGACCGGGGTCTGGTCGGGACGGAGTTCGGCGGAGTGCCGGCCGCGACGCTGGTATGGACCGCCGCTCAACGGGCCCGCTCAGAGGATGCCCTCCCGGGCGCAGCCGAGTCGGTTCTCGGGGAACTCTTCGGGTGGTTCTGGGATGCGTGCACGGGTCTGGTTCGCGGCGTGTTGACCGTCTTGGGTTTGGGGCTGGGTTTGGGTCGGGATTTGGGTCGGGAACGGGCGACAGCTCGAGCCTGGTCTTCACGAGTCAGGTCTTTGAGGACGCAGTCCTCCGGGGCGTGGGCTCAGAGCGAAACAAGCGTGGTCGCGGCAACCGCCGCCCCACTCGTCAGTCTGGGAAACCAAACGGTGCTCGCGGGAGCCACAGCGTGCGAAACGGCAGAAAGTGAGGCGGAGCGGGGCGACGGTGCAGAGTGTTCATCCGTCGGCAGTCTGATCGAAGTGAACTGTGAACACGAAACCAAGTTCGCGGCACCCGGGAGGGATATTGCCGCGAGAGTGATGACAGAACGGGAGCCTGCGACCCTTCGGGGCCGCCAGGCAGATCAAGAAAGGATTGGGAGTCATGAATCTCACACCCAAGCAGCTCAAGATTCTCCAGCTCATCCGGGACTACCGGGTCCGGCGTGGCTATTCGCCGACGATGCAGGAGCTCGCCGACGAGATCGGCGTGAGCAAGGTGACGGTCTTCGAGCACGTCGAGGCCCTGATCAAGAAGGGCGCGCTGATCCGCGAGCCCAACAAGGCACGCTCTTTGTCCATCGCTGACGGCGTCGCCGTCCCCGATGAGGCACGCCCGCTCCGGTTCCCCCTCGTCGGCCGTATAGCCGCCGGGAACCCCATCGAACGCGTCGCCGACACCGAGGAAATCGACCTCAACGACGTCCTCGGCCCCGCGCCCGGTCGTCAGACCTCCACCTTCGCCCTCAAGGTCGAAGGCGAGTCCATGCGTGACGAGGGCATCCTCGATGGCGACTTCGTCCTCATCGAGCGCACCGCTGTCGCCCAGAACGGTGACAAGGTCGTCGCCCTCCTCCCCGATGGCTCCACCACCCTCACGACCTTCTTCAAGGAGGACGACCACATCCGCCTCCAGCCCGCCAACCCCAGCTTCGACCCC
>JBEIUO010000560.1:0-2800 GCA_040374335.1 Phycisphaeraceae bacterium | reverse complement strand
GCGCCACATCCGTGCTCGTCCCCCCCATGTCAAACGAAATGATCGGCGAACACCCCGACTCCGCCGCCGCCTCTCCCGCCCCAATCACCCCGCTCGCCGGCCCCGACAACAAACTGTCCTTGGGCTGAAAGTCCCGCGGCAACACCAACCCCCCCGCGCTCGTCATCACGTGCACCACGCTCCCCCGCCCCAGCGCTTCCCGTATCCCCCGCAGATACCGATTGATCTCCGGCGCAAGAAACGCGTTCAGCACCGCCGTCCGCGTCCGCATCAACAGCCCCGGCGCACCCGACAATGCACTCGAGCACGAAACGTGCGTGAACCCCGCCCGCTCCAGCACCGTCGCTACCTCCCGCTCGTGCGCCGGATTCGCGTTCGCGTGCAACAACGCGACCGCCCCCACCGTCACCCCCTCCGCCACCAACGCCCGCGCACGCTCGCCCACAGCCTCCAACTCCAGCGGCTCCAACTCAACCCCGATGAAGTCCAGCCGCCCCCCCACCTCCACCACGCGGTGAAACAAAGGCTCCGGCCGCCGTATCCCAACCGCGAATATGTCCGGCCTCGACTGATCCCCGATCCGCAAGAGATCCGCAAACCCCCGCGTCGTAAACAACGCGACCCGCGCACCCCGACCCGTCAGCAGCGCATTGGTCCCCCGCGTCGTCGCCAGCCGCAACTCCGCCGGAGGCAACTGCGCCCGTCGAGGCGTGCCCGTCACCAGCCGCGCCGCGACAATCGGCGCATCTTCACCAAAACAAATCTCAACCGCGTGCCCCGCCAGCGGCCACAGGCCCGTCCCCGCCTCGACCACCAACTCCAACCCCTCCGCGTGCGCACGGTCCTCGAGAATCTCCAGCCCCCCGCAGTCTTCCCCCAACGCGAACACCCGACAACCCGCGAGCAGCCCCGCCGCCGCTTCCGCACCCCCGCGAACCACCAGCCGCCCGTCCGCAGCACGCACAACCACCGCACGCACACGCCCCGAACTCAGCACCTTGGTGTGATGCAGCTCCCCGCCCGGCGATCGCGCAAGACAATCCGTAAACGTCCCCCCGGTCTCGATCCAGATCTGCCACAAAGCCGGCGATGGAAGAGGGGCGTCAGCCATACGGGTGGGGCGCCCCCAAAGCGGCTAGCGGGGGGTGATCACCGGCAGCACATGCTGCACGACCAGGTACGCCCCCACGCCGAGGGCAACCATCGACACCACAATCTGAATCGACAGCACCAGCACCTGCCGCGGATAGTCCTTCATGTCCCGGACCCGAACCGCCTTGTACCCCAGCGAAATGCCGATCGCGATCGGGATCAGCAGCAGGTACCAGTACGCGTCAAGCGCCAGCGGATCCAGGAACGGCCGGTAGGCGAGCATCGTCATCACGCGCCACCCGTCTTCCGCCGCGTCGGCCACCCCGCATCAATCACCACAATCAGGTTGAGCATCCCCGCAAGGCAGCACGACAGCATCCCCAACTCGTTGATCTTCGACACCGACTTGGTGTTCGGAGGATTGCCCCCCGGCACCGGCTTCCCCGTCGCCGCGTCTCGACCCTCCGTCGGGTACGCCGTACGCCGAACCTGCCGCCCGGCCTTCGTGTCCACAACCTTCAGATGATTCTGGTGGTAGTAGTCAACTCCGAAGGCGATGGGACCGACCAGTGCCTGCCCGATGAACCAGAACTTGTCCTCTTTGCTGTCGACGACGTCGATCCCCCCCACCAACATGCCCCCGACAAACAGCCCCAACACCCCCGCCGCCGCCGCAACCCCCCGCTTGACCTCCCCGCGGGCCGCGTGCCCCGCGCCGGGAAACACAACCCCAGCAACCACTGCAACCGGCTCGAAGCCGATCTCGTCAGGGGGCGAAGCAGGTTTGGATGGGTTCGCGGGAGTGTTCATGTGGTATGAAAGCGAGGCCAGACCGACAGTCCTTCAGCATCGGAGGGTAGACGATCGCCCCCCGCACTGCAAACCCGCCCGCCCCTCCCTCCCCCCCAGGTTCGACAAAGTACCAACTGGACCGTTTGACACGGCCGCTGTAGGTCGTACTGTACCGCCACTTGCGGGAACAACACCCGGGTCCCGTTGCCCGAAAAAGGCAACCCGCCGGAACCGGAGCCCCGAGGCAGACGGAAAGACGCGCGAGCGGGACGCGCATAGAACCAAGAGACACGCGGGTGAGTGGACCCGCGACGATCGATGCTCGAAGTGGGTAGGTGGAACATGACGACGCAACTGCTCGACGAACTTGACACTCTCCGCGTTTGCGACTCGTTCTCTCCTCGGTCCGGCGCCAGCCAGCCCTTGGTTGCCGAGCCCCTCATGTACGACGAAGACGATGAGGAACTCGACGACGACGAGGACGTCTTTGGCGACGATGACGAGTTTTCCGAAGAGGAGACCTTTGAGGACGACGACGAAGACTTCCTCGAAGATGATGACGAACCCGAGGTCGAAGAGGGCGAGGCCGATGCCGATGACGATGATGACGACGACGACGACTATTGAGGCCCCACCCTCGCCGGGATTCCCCCCGGCGGGCTGAGTTCCAGGGCCCCAGATGGAGCCCATGGACATGACCGGCCCTCACCTCCCCAATAACAACCCGCAGCCCTTCGATACCTCCGACCTCTTCGCCGATCGAACCCCCCCGACGGGTGATCGTCGCCGCTCCGACCGTCGCGCAGGCGAACCCGAAGGAACCGGCCTCGACCGCCGCCGCGGACCCGGCCGCCGCCTCAGTGACTACTCCCGCTGCGCCGAAGAAGGCCAACTCAACAAGGAACAGTTCATGTTC
>JBEIUO010000382.1:0-3766 GCA_040374335.1 Phycisphaeraceae bacterium | reverse complement strand
CCCTATGTCGAACACCGCCATCGCCTAGATGTCCGCGAAGGTGTACGAGCCCGCAATCCCGCCGCCTGCCGATTCCCACTCGCTCCCGCTCCACCGCCCGATCATCCCGTTCACCCCGCCGATGCTCGCGAACCGCCCGCCCGCGTAGAGCTTCTCGCCGCTGCCATCGTCAAACACCTTCATCGCGAACACGTTCGGTGCAAAGCCCCCCGAGAACCCGCTGCCCACCGGTTGCCAACCCTCCTCCTCCGTGTACGACATGATGCCGTTGCAGAACGCGCTCCCGACCTGCGTGAACCCGCCGCCGATGAACAACCGTCCGTTCCACTCCGTGATCGCCCACACCGCGCTGTCTACCGGTTGTCCGCCGGGCATCGCCGCCCAACGCGTCCCGTTCCACCGCGCCAGCCGCGGCGCCGCCGTGCTCCCCGCGATTCCGAACGAGCCGCCCACCACGAGCTCGCACACGCCACCGAACTCGTACGTCCCCAGCGCGGCGAGGTAGTAGTTCGTGTTCGTCGAGTAGCACCCGCCACCAACCGCGGACCATCGGTTCGTCGCGGGATCCCACTTCGCGATGCCGCGGGTCACGAAGCCGCCCACCGACGAGAACGAACCGCCCGCGTACAGCTTCTCGCCGGTTCCGTCGTTCCACGCCATCATCGGCCCGATGTACCCGTCGCTCGTCACGCCCGGTCGGCCGATCGCGTGGGACCACGCGGGCACGCACGTCTGCCCCGCCGCAACCGAGCACACCACCATCGCCGCGCTCACCGCCAACACGCTCGCTGCACGCATCTCGTATCTCAAGTGTCGGCCCCGTCGCGGCCGCGTCCGCACCAGTCTACCGGTTTCGCAGATTTCGCCAACCCCTTACCCGGGCCGCAGCCGCTTGACCAGCCGCGACCACTGCCGCCGCAACCCCGCCGCGGTCTTGCCGGTCTGCACCGCGATCTGATCCCACTCCATCCCGCGCAGCCGGAAGTAGGCCAGCTCCCGCTCCTCCCCCGACAACTCCCCCCACACCGCGAGGAACTCCGCGCTCTCCACCCGCTCCTCGCCCTCGTCCGCCGCGGCATCCTCGACCCGTGAACCGCCCACGGCCCCGTCGCCCCCGCCGCGTTTCGCCGCGCCATCCATGCGGGCCAGATCGATGAGTTTGTGCCGCACGGCGGTCTTGAGGTAATCGACGAGCTCGCCCTCGCTCCGCAACTCAACCTTGCCGCCACCGAGATCGGCGACAACCGATTTCGCCACCGACTGACAGACGTCCTCGGATTCGCGTGCCCGCCGCAGCTGTTCCCCCATCTGCGACCATACAAACACCATGATCAGCCGCAGCAGTTCCGCCTAGGCACGATCGCTATCCCCGCCACTCCCGGCCCCGAGAGCCGACATCAGCCGCATCAGGTCGTCGTCGGTTTCCATGGTAATCTGGACCATCCTACCGAAAGTTGTCACACCTTCCAACCCCTACCGCTTTCGAATCACAAAGGTGCACCGGATGGACCCCGCCTCGCAACCCCTCTCACCGCAGCGTGCCGCGGCAACCGTGCGCCAGTTGTGGCATGCGCCGGCTCCACCCTCGATCCCTGCCGTACTTGCCGCGATCTCGACCTCCGACCCCGCCACGCTCGCCGATGCCCTCGCCGCCGACGCCCACGAGCGGCTCACGCGCCGCCTCCCGGCCGAACCCGCGCTGTACGCCGCCGCGGACCCGATCCGCGTGAACACCCCCGAGGTCCGTCGGGCCATCTTGATGTGCCACGCCACGTCGCGCCCCGACCTCGACGTCGAGTCGCTGCGCGAGTTCCTGCTCGCGCTCGCGCCCGATGCGCCCTCCGACGTCAACACCGTCGCCCGCCTCGCCTCGCTGTTGCGCGACGCCGCGAACGAACACGAGCACGCCCTCAAGCCCGGGCTCCGCCTCGGCAAGTACGAACTGCGAGCACCCCTCGGTTCGGGGTCGTTCGGCGATGTCTGGCGCGTGGGACTTCATGCTCCAGCGTTACGTCGCGCTCAAGGTGCTGAAGCCCGGCAGCACGCCGATGGTTCACCGACGCTTCGAGGCCGAGGCCCGCGCCGCCGCCTCCATCCAGCATCCGAACGTCGTGTCCGTGCACGATGCCGGTGTGTTCGCGGAGAACGGGCGTTTCTACATCGACGCCGAACTCGCCGGCGATCCCGCGCCCACGGAGGAAGACCCGCGCGCCGTGCTGCCCGCGCGTCCGCTCTCCAGCGTCGTGACCTCTCCCTCCACCGCGCTGCACTGGCGCGACGCGGCCCGCATCACCGCGGCGATTGCGCGAGGTACCGCCGCGGCACACGCCCGCGCCGTCCTTCATCGCGACATCAAGCCCGCCAACATCCTGCTCACCTCGCGCTCCCGTCCGATGCTCGCGGACTTTGGCCTCTCCGTCTCGGGCAACACCACCGAGGTCCCCGGCCGCATCGTCGGCACGCCAGCGTTTATGGCCCCCGAACAGTCCCTCGGCCTCCCGGCAACGCCCCTCTCCGACGTCTACTCCATTGGCGCAACGCTGATCTACCTCACCACCGGCACGTCACCGCCCGACATCGCGAAACTCCCCGCGTCCGCGCCGCGCGAGTTCCACGCCATCGTCGCGCGAGCCGCCGCGCCTCAACCTTCCGACCGTTACCTCACCGCCGACCAGCTCGCCCGCGATCTCGATGCTCTGCTCGAGCACCGCCCGGTCACCGCGCTGCGCTCCAGTCCGGTCCGTCGCTTCGGCCTGTGGTACCGCCGCAACGCCGCGATCGCCTCCGTCATCTTCTCCGCAACCATCCTCCTCGCCGCGCTCGGCACCAAGTCCGTGACCCGCATCATCCAAGAACGCAACCGCGCGATCCAGGCCGAACATGCCGCGCAATCGCAGAAGAGCTCCGCCGAGCGTTCCCGCGCCGTCGCGGCGGCGACCACGCGGTTTATGGAAGAAACCCTCGGGGCGGCCATTCCGCTCTCTGGGTCGCCCAACATCACGCTCCGCGCCGCGCTCATCGCCGCGTCCGACAAAGCAACCCCAAGCCTCGACCCCGAGGTCCGCGCTTCCGTGAAGTACTCGATAGGCCGCACCCTCGCCGCCCTCTCCATTCACGACCGTGCCGCGAAGGACCTCGACGAAGCAATCGCCCTCCGTACCGCTGCTGCTGGGCCGCGCGATCGCGACACGCTCACCGCGCGTCACGCCCGCGCGAGCGTCGACCTCGCCCGCGGCCGGCCCAAGGATGCGCTCGATGCTCTCGTTGGTATCGCCGCCGATGCCTCTGTCTCACTGCCGCCCGACGACATCCTCATCGCCGGAACACTCGATCTGCTCGGTCAGGCGCAGCGTGACACCGGCGACCTTCCCGCCGCGCGTGCATGCCTCGAAGCCGCCCTCGCGATCCGCGAGAAGGTCCACGGCCCCGAGTCCCCCGAAACCCTCACGATTCTCCGCACGCTCGCCACGGTCTATCTCCGAACGCGCGAGCCCGAGGTCGCGATCAAGGCCCTCACGCGCGCGTACGAGTCCACCTCCCGCGCGCTCGGCCCCGACCATCACCTGACCACGCTTGCTCGCCAGGATCTCGGCACCGGTCTTTCGTCCCTCGGTCGTTCCGAGCAGGCCCGCCCTCATCTCGAAGCGGCGTTCAATGCGTTCCTCTCCCGCCTCGGTCCCGGTCACCTGAACACGCTGGTCTCCGGCGCGAACCTCGCGTCGGTTCAGCTGCAACTCGATCAGCACCAGGCCGCCGTCACCACGTG
>JBEIUO010000128.1:0-6671 GCA_040374335.1 Phycisphaeraceae bacterium | reverse complement strand
GGTCCCGAGGCGCTTGCGGCCGAGGATCTTGCCGTTCGGGCTCATCGAGCGGCGGAGAAGCTCCACATCCTTCCAATCGATGAACGTGGTGCCGTTGCCGCTCACGTGAGCGAAACGCTGCTTCTGAACCGTCCCGAACTTGCTGAACTTGCTCATGGTCTCTTCCGCCGCGGTCCGCGGCACCCTCGCCTTGGGCTTGTCCATCCCGCCGGAACACCCGGCAGCAAACGGACGACGTAGGGCCAGAACGATAGGTCTCACCCCTCGGCCCGGTCAACGGCCCGGAGCGTCAATCCGCACCTTTGGTTGGACGATGTTTGGTCAGCGGACTTCGCGACGGTCAAACGTCAGCGGGCCGGGTCCGAGGAATACAACGACCAGACCCATGGCCATCAGGATCAAGTTCCGGACAACGTGGCAGTAGCCGACCGCGCCCTGGCACATGAGTTCGAGGCTCCCGAAGCACGAGCACTTGGTGTCGAGCCCCCGGACGATCACCCCGACGATGCCGACGAGGAAGCCGCCGAGCAGGAGCGTGATCATGAGGGCCGATGCCCGCGTCCAGATCCCCAGCAGCAGCAGCAACCACGCGACGATCTCCAGCCACGGGATGAAGTACGCCGCGAACTTGGTGAGATGGCCCGCGTGATCGGGGAAGATCTGGAAGGCCTGAATGGCGAGCGCGAACTCGGGGATCTTCTGCAGCTTGAGCACTGCGGCGAAGATGAAGAGGCCCGCGATGACGACGCGGCAGAGGAGCACCAGCCAGCCGAGGGGCTTGGGGTTCTTGTTCACTGGTCGTTCCCGATCTGGGGATCACCGGTCTCGCCGGGATGCCCCGCGGCCTTCCATCCGGGCCAACCCTCGTGCATGATGCGGCACCGGGTGAAGCCGAACGAGGCGGTGAGGTAGTTGTACAAGTTGTGGGATGCGTCGCACGCGCCGCCGCCGCAGTAGATCACCACGGTGTCGTTCTTGTCGAGGGCGTTGAGCCAGATGAGTCCCTTGCCGGCGAGCAGCTCGTCCACGGAAAGCTGGTACGCGTTCTGCACGTGGCCTTCGCGGAACTCCTCGATGTGGCGAGAGTCGATGAAGGGCTTGCCCTGCTGAAAGAACGCGAAAGCCTCGGCGATCGAGATGTTGAGCCCGTCGCTCGCGGCCGCCGTCGGAGCGGGCGGGGTCGGCTTGGTGCCTTCGCTGGCCGCCGCGCTGGGCGCGGGCGTGTTCCCTTCGATCTCCGGCGTCTTCAGCGGCAGGGGAACCGGGTCCACGAGTGGAGGCGGAGCAAGCGCTGGCGTGTCGCCCTTGAGCAGGATGGGAAACTTCAGCTTGACGAACGAGTGAGCCCCCGCCAAGCAGCCGGCGACGGTCACGATGACGGCGAGTTGTGAAACCATGTTCGACATCGAAACCCCGGGGCCCGCTCTCGCGAGCTCCGGAGGGTTGATTCAACTTACTGCGGGATCAGCGTGCTGGGGTTCTGCTGCCACGCGCTGCCGGGGGTGCCGGCGGGGTTGGCGCCCTGCAGCACCGGCTTGGCCGGGGTGGCCCCGCGGACGAAGCCGAAGTACGGGACCTTGATCACCTTGTCATCCTCCGAGTCGGTCGTGATGACCAGCTCGCCACGGATGCTGCCCGAGCCCGCGGCCGCGGCCGAGAGGTTCAGGAAGTAGGCCGGCGGGCTCACGGAGTTGTCCTCCTGGATCGCGGGCTCCTTGGTGAAGAACTTCTGGCCCGTCGCGGGGACGTCCTCAACCGAGAGGATCTTGAACGCCTTGCCGTTGCGGCTGGCCAGACGCACCTGCGAGTTCACCGGCTGATTCTCGCTCAGGCCGCCGAGCTGAACACGGGCGGGTGTCGCGGCGATCGTGCCGACCACTTCGCCCATCGCCGACACCGTGAGCACCCGCTTGGTGTCGGTGGTCGTGATCGAGATCAGCGACTGCAGCTGACCCGCCGCGACGTTCTGGGCGACCTTCAGCTCGATCGGGTACTGCATCACCGCGGCGCCGTCGAGCGTGCCGGGCTTGGCCTCGCCGAGGGTCGCGATGACGCTGGGGGTGTTGGAAGAAACCGCGGTGACCTTCAGCTCGGGGTTGCGGCTGGAGACCATGATGGTCTGAACCGCGGCCTGGCCGCGATCAACTGTGCCGAAGTTGGCGAGGGGCGGATCCATCTGGATCTGCGGGATCACGTTGGAGTTGATGTCCAGCTTGAGCTGCGAGTTCTTCGCATCGTTCGAGGTGACCGTCACGTTCGTGTGCTGCTTGCCGCGACGGTTGTGCGGGTTGTACTCGACGCGAATCTGACCGCTCTCGCCGGGGGCGTACTCGCGCTTCTGGAGGGCGGGCACCGTGCACCCGCAGGAACCCTGCACCGACTGGATGGTAAGGGGACCGGTGCCGACGTTGGTGAACTTGAACTCGTGCACCGCGGCCTTGTCGTCGTTGATGTCGCCGAAGTCGATCGCGAGGTTCTCGAACTTCAGCTCGCCGCCGGTGGACGCCACCGGTGCAACCGGTGCGCCCTTGACCTGGGCTTCGGCCTGGGCCTGGGCCTTCATGGCCTCTTCCTTCAGCTGCTGGAGCTTCTTGATTTCTTCGGGCGACTGACCCTGAGCAACGGCCAACCCCGCGCTGAGGGCGAGGACGGCGGCGAACGCGATCGAATGAACCTTCTGCATCACTGGATACTCCGTATTCTGAACTCTCGAACGCTGGGCCCTTTAGATCGGCTCGCAGGCGACCGGACATTCTCGCAGCCCGACCGTATGTGCGGCCCGTATTCTCGGACGCCCAAACCCATCTTTCCACACCCGACGGCGAACAACCGCCGGACCCCCAGTTGTTCGCGCCCGCCCCGCCTGCGCTCGCCCAAAACAACCCCCTACCCCTCCCCGGCCCCGATCCGCGGGTCGATCCAGCGGTACACGACGTCCACCGCCAGGTTCAGCATCACCAGCATCGTTGAAAACACCAGGACCACCCCGATGATCAGGAACAGGTCCTTGTTCTGGACCGCGTTCACGAAATGCTGCCCCATTCCCCCGGGGATCGCGTAAACCCGCTCCACCACGAACGATCCGGTCATCGCCGCCGCGCTCGCCGGCCCCAGATAGCTCACCACCGGCAGGATCGCATTCGGCAGGGCATGACGCACCAGCACCCCCCTGCGGGAGACCCCCTTGGCCAGGGCCGTCCGGGCGTAGTCGCTCGATAGCTGCTCCGCCAAGCCCAGCCGCGTCAGCCGCGCAATGTACGCGGCGTACGGCAGCCCAAGGGTCACCGACGGGAGGACCAGGTCCCTCGCCCGTCCCCACTCCGCAACCGGGAACCACCCCAGCCAAAGCGAGAAGACCATCTGCAGCGCCGATCCCACCACGAACGCCGGCAGGCTGATCCCCACCATCGCCAGTGCCAGCGAACCGCTGTCGAGCCACGTCCGCGGGAACGCGGCCCCGATCAGCCCCGCCGTCAGCCCCATCGCCAGGCCAACCACAATCGCGAGCGCGCCGATCGTCGCCGAGACCGGCAGGCTCGCCGCGATGATCTCGTTCACACTCCGATCCGGGTACTGCAGCGAGGGGCCCAGATCGAAGACCGGTCCCCCCTTCGCCTCACCCTTCACCCAGGTCAACCCAGTCGCGTCCTCGAGGTACGACACGTAGAACCCGCCGAAGCTCTCCATGTTGTACCGGGCCAGCATCGCCTTTGCGACCTCCGGGTCCGGGCGCCGTCCCTCCGGCCGGTCCAGCGGATTGCCCGGCACCGCCCACGCCAGCGCGAGCGTGATCGTGTACACCGCCAGCAGAATCAGCGGGAGCTGCAGCAGCCGTGATGCAATCATCCGTCCCACCGCGCTACCGCTCCATTTCCGGCGCCCGATCCGCGCCCTTGCCGTCACCCAGAACATCCAGCCGCGTCAGGTCTTGAACCTGCCGCGCGTGCGTCGTCGCTCCCGCGATCTTCCTCGCATCAAACAAGTTCAACTCCACGTAGTGAAACAGCGGCAGCAGCGGGAGGTCCTCCTCCACCAGCATCGCCTCCGCCCGCGACAACACCCCCATCCGCCCCGCCGGATCCGCGTGCAGTTCCGCGGCAGTCGCCAGCAGCCCGTCAAACCGCTCGCTCACGTACTTCCGATCGTTGTTGTTGTCATCCGACCGGTTCACATCCAGAAACGTCGTCGGATCCCCGTAATCCCCGAACCAACTCGCGCGGCTCACCATGTACCGCCCCAGCCGCAGGTCGTCTTTGAAGACGCGGGTCTCTTTCATCACCAGCCGCACCGAGATCCCAAGTTCGCGCTCCCAGTCCTTCGCCACCGCCTGCGCGATCAGGTCGTGCCCGCCGTCCTTGTTGAAGAGCACCTCCAGCGTCACAAACCCCGCGCCCCCCGGGTACCCCGACTCCGCCAGAAGCCGCCTCGCCTCCTCCGCGTCGCGTCCAAGTCCTCGGGGCGACTCGTACCCACCGATCGAGCCCGGCGGGATGAGTGTGCTCGCCACCCGCTCCCCGCACCGCCTGATGTTGCGGACGATCGACTCTTTATCCACCGTCAGCGCGAGCGCCCGACGCACCCTCGCGTCCGCCAGCGGATTCACCCGCCCGTCCGGCAGCCTCGGGGCACAGTTCAGATTGTAAAAATACGTTCCAAACGCCGGAAACACGTGCAAAAAGCCGTCCGGCTCTCCGGGCAGCGCCCGCGCGAGCTCCAGGTCGTCCGCACCTTCCGCACGCATCCGCGCGACCGTCTCCGCGTGCCGCTCCCAGAACCGATCACGCCTCGCCAGCATCTCCGCTCGATACGGCGCCGACACATCGAACACCCAGTCCGCCGCTCCCGTCGTGAACGCCATCACCTGCGCCGATGGGTCCTCGATGGTCGGGCACTCGATCGAATCCACGTTGATCGCCGCGTTATTCCAGTACCCCTCGAACCGCTCCAGCCTCATCCCTCGCTTGAACCGCCACTCCGTGAGCACGAACGGCCCATTGGTTACGAACGACGGCGGCCTCGTCCACTTCGGGTCCGTCCGCAGCTCGCCCGTCACATCATCCAGCGACGTAAACCGCTCGATCGTTCCTCTGTGAACCGGGAAGAACGCAGGGAACGCGAGCACATCCAGGATGTACGGCGTCGGCCGCTCCAGCCGCACAACCAACTCGCCATCCGAGACCGCCTTCACCCCGACCCGCGTCTCAAACTCCCGCTCCGCGATCGCCCACGCCTCCGCCGCGCGCTCGGGTGTCCCCGGTGACTCCCGGTAGGCCTTCAGTTGCTCCTTCCGAAACTCGTAGAACGCCTCGCCCCCTTCGAGCAGCTTGAACAACCCCGCGTAGTCCGCCCCGGTCTCCGGCAACAGGTTCCGTCGCCACGAGTACACGAACTCTGCCGCCGTAACCCGCGATCCATCGGACCACACCGCCCCCGGCCGCAGATAGAACCGCAGCTCCCGTCCCCCGTCACCGATCTCCCATCGCTCCGCAACCCCCGGCAGCGGCAGCATCGCACGCGTGAAGACGTCTTGCCTCACCAACCCCTCACCCAGCAGCCGCGCCATCCGAAAGTCCTGCGCCCACGACATCGTCGCCGGGTCCAGCGTCGCGATCTCGCTCCGATTGATCAACGTGACATCCGCCCGCGGCCTCGGTGGATCCGAAACCACGAACGCGGCAACACACGCGATCAACAACAGGACCGGCGCAGCGAACTTGAGCACGCGAAACCGTAGGCTTACTTCGTCACAAACCGGGTCGCGCCGAACTCAAAGGGCTTCTGCAGCAGCACGCCCTTGGGCCCGACGATGTCCTGCGAGCCCAGCAGGAACCTCGCGTCGCCGTCGACGGTCCCTTCACGCAGAGCCTTGCCCGCTTCCTTCGCCGTCGCCTGGAACGCAGGATCCAGCTTCTTTCCCACGAGCAGCACGAGGGTTTCGCCCGCCAGTGCCGCCTGCGCGTACACCTCGCGAGTCGAATCACCCTTGTCAAGCGCGATCTTCTTCCGCGTCACCTGAACCACCGCCGCGCTCACCAGATCCCCGCCCAGCCCCGCCGCGGCCATCGCCGCCTCGCGGGCCACAATCACGTTCGGGAGCGCGATGATCGTCCGCACGCCCGTGCACGCAGCGAGGCAGCTCTCCATCACTGGCTGCGAGAGACCGTCCTTGCCGGCCCCGCCCGCCACCAGCTTCTGAACCCCGCGCGAAACCGTCGTGATCGCCTGGTTTCGCAGATCGTTCACCTTCGCGGCCTCGAGGCCGGCCCGCAGCAGGGCGTCGATCACCAGCGGGTCCGTTTCCGAACTCAGCCGCGTCTCGATCACCGTCAGCAACTCCGCCGCCTTCGCGGACGTGAGCGCGGGATTCCCGTTGACCACCGTCTCAAACGACCGCCGAGCCGCGTACGCCGCCTGATACCGCACCGCCGACGCCGTCGCGCCCGCGTGCTGCTTCACCAGGTCCGCCGCGCCGTCGGTCGCAAGATCGCCGGCCAGAATGAGCGCGTTGCACGCAACAATGTCGTTGCTGTTGCCCGCGAGCGGCGCGATCACCGGGAGCAGGGCCTTCGCGTACTTCACGCGGAACGATGCCGACGCGTCCTTGTTCGCCAAGGGCTCCTGCAACGCCACCCGGTCCGCACGCACCTGCTCGGGCTTCGTGCTCGCGAGAT
>JBEIUO010000305.1:0-4317 GCA_040374335.1 Phycisphaeraceae bacterium | reverse complement strand
TGCGGTGATGAAGGAGAGTGCTTCGTCACGCATCAGGTCCGGGGCGTAGTGCGCCATGGGCGTGTTGCCGCGAGCGGCCTCGGCGGGATTGCCCTCGAGGCCGACCTTGGAGCCGTTGCGGAAGAGGAACGAGGGCGCGTGGTTGTGGGCGTGGCGTTGGCAGTAGTAGCCGAAGAACAGGTCGAAGCCGTGTTGGGCCGGGTCGCCGGTGGTCCCGGGCATGCCGAGTCCCCACTTGCCGATGCAGGCGGTCGTGTAGCCCGCGGGCCTGAGAACGCTGGCGATGGTCACCGCGTCGGCCGGGAGCGGCATCTGGCCGTCGGGTGTGAGTTCGTGGTTGTCGCGGATCGCGGCGTGGCCGGTGTGCAGGCCGGTAAGGAGGGTGCAGCGGGAAGGTGCGCAGACGGGCGCGCCGCTGTAGGCGTTGACGAAGCGCACGCCGCGGGAGGCGAGGGCGTCGATGTTCGGGGTTTTGATGATCGACTGGCCGTAGCAGCCGAGTTCGCCGACGCCGAGGTCGTCGGCCATGATGAGGATGATGTTGGGCGGGCGAGCGGGGCGGGAGGCGCACGCGGCGAGCGTGATGGTGCTGAGGATGCAGAGCAGGAGGAAGAGCGGGAAGGTGGATGTCCTCATGGCTTGGCCTCGCGTTCTTCGATGGAGACGAGCCCGCAGTCGATGAACTGGCCGCCGGAGGTCTGCGTGCAGTGGATGGCGATGGTGTTCTCGCCGACTTTGAGGGAGGAGGCGGCTTCGGCGGAGATGGGGGCGTTGACGTAGTCGGTGGTGTAGCCGTCGAGTTCGGCGGCGCGATGACCGTTGATGTAGACCACGGCGTTTTCGTCGTGGTGGATGAGGAGCGCAACGTTTCGGGGCACGTGCGCGAGCGTGAACGTGCGGCGCAGGAAGATCTGGTCGGTATTCCAATGCGTGCCGACGCGCGAGCCGGGAGTGCCCTTGGTTCCGAAGCCACCGGGGCCCCTGCCCCACTTGGAGTCGTCGAACCCGGGGCCTTCCCAACCGGCCGGGGGCGTGGTCGCGACGAACGCCCAGACCTGATCGGGTGCCTCGATCGCGGTCGGGACGAGGGTTCTCGCGATCGGCGGCGGCATGTAGAGGCGAGACGTGGCGGCTTGGACGCGATCGGGGTCGATCTTCCAGATCTTGCGGTCGTAGGTGAGCCACCCGTTGACCTCGATCTCGACGTCGGTGGTCTGCGTGTACACGGCGGCGCATAGCCCGCGACCGATCTGCGCGGGGATCGCCTCGATGAGCGCGACGTACGCGTCGGTGAGCGCATCCTTCGATGGGTAGCTGACGTATCCCCAGTTGTTCTTGTCGACCCAGGTGTGGCCCTCGACCGGGAGGCCCAGGCCACCGAACTCGCCGAGCACGGAGGCGCGAGCGGCTTCTTGCGGCGGGGTTGCCGGCTTCGGGTAGGCATGGATGTCGATGACGTCACCGATCTTCATGTCCGTCCAGCCGCTGGCGTTGTTCACAAGGCGGGTGGAGTCCCACGACTTGACGGACTTGACGATGTGCCGGGCAAAGTCGGTGTCGTTCTGGCCCCAGCCTTCGTTGAACGGGACCCACATGACGATGGACGGGTGCACCGAGCGTTCGCGGATGATCTCGCGGCATTCCTGCTCGAAGTTCGCCCTCCAGGCCTTGCTGATCTCCGGGGATTCTTTCCAGTCGTCGCCGTTGCGGAAGAACGGTGATGGGATGTCCTGCCACACGAGGACGCCGAGTGTGTCGCAGAGGTGGTAGAACGATTCGGGCTCGACCTTGACGTGCTTGCGGAGCATGTTGCCGCCCATGCGCTTCACGGCTCGGATGTCGAACTCCATGGCGGCGATGCTCGGGGGCGTGTAGAGGCCGTCGGGCCAGAAGCCCTGATCGAGCGGGCCAAACTGGAAGAGCGGCTTGCCGTTGAGCATGAGGCGGTTGAGGCCGTATTCGTCCTTGGCGACGGTGATCTCTCGCATGCCGAAGTATCCGCGCACCGTGTCGAGCACGAAGTCACCCTGCTGGATGGTGAGTTCGACGTCGTAGAGGTGCGGGGATTCCGGGGTCCAGAGCGCTGCGTCGGGGATCGGGATGGCGAGTTCTTCTGCGGCCGGACCGGTGGCGGAGGCGATCTCGGCGGCGCCGTCGAGGACGCGTGCGTGGAGGACAGCCTCGCCGGGACCACGGAGCGACGCTCGGATCTTCGCGGCGCTGTTGCGGATGTCGGAGGTTACGAGGAAGCGGTCGATGGAAGTCTCTGGGACGGGCTCGAGCCATACGGTCTGCCAGACTCCGCTGGTGCGCGTGTACCAGATGCCGCCGGGCGTGAGCCATTGCTTGCCTCGGGGTTGGCCGCCGGTGTTGGTGGGATCCGTGGCGGTGATGAGGATGTCGTTGTCGCCGGGCTTGAGGGCGTCGGTGATGTCGAGAGAGATGCGGTCGTAGCCGCCGTGATGATCGCCGACGGCTTTGCCGTTGACTTCGACACGGGTGTGCCAGTCGCAGGCGTCGATGTGGAGGAGGACTCGCTTGCCGGCCCAGGTCGGGGGGATGGAGACAGAGCGCCAGATGCGGAGGGACTCCGTGGGTTCGAGCGGGCGGGCGACGCCGGAGAGAGAGGACTCGATCGGGAATGGCACGAGGATTCGACCTTGCGGCGCACGCTTCTCACGCGATTCGGTGGGGAGAATCTGATACTCCCAGAGGCCGTTGAGGTTCTGCCACTCCTGCCGTCGCATGGTGGGGCGTGGGTACTCGCGGTGGGCGTTCTCGGGGGTGACCTCGCGGCCCCAATCTGACATGAGCTTTGGGGAGGCGGGTGCCCAGGGTTGAGGCTGGGCGAGGAGGGCCGCGACAACGGAGACGAGTGCGGTGAACATGGGCAGAGACTACCGCGCGACGCGGCTCGGTGCGGGTGGCGGGTCAGTTGCCCTTGACGCGCCGGGTGAGTTTCTGGAGGGCCAGTCGAGCGAGCGTTCGGCCGCCGAGTTCGTCGGCTATCCGGATCTTGTGCTCGACGGAGAAGGCCGGGGGCGGGGGTGCGGGCGTGTGGCTGGAGGCGAGGGCCGCGTGGGCGACGCCAAGTTGCTCGGCGATGACTGGTGTGAGCAGTGAGAGCACGCGACCGAAGCGCTCGCCGTGACGCATCACCAGCGACTTCAGATGATGGGGCGCGGGGCAGAGCGGATCGGGCTCGGAGATGGTCATGAGCGCTTCGGGGGTCGCGATGCCGCGACCGAACGAGGCGATGGCCTCCCAGATGGCGCCGACGTGGCCCATGGGGCCGAGGGTCGTATCGAGCGCATCGCAGAGGAACTGGTTGGACGTCGTGCGGAGCAGGACTCGGTGGAGGCGGCAGGGAAGATCGAAGGGGGCGAGTTCGGGGAGGAGATCGATGGCGGTGGGGCAGATTCGACCGTGGGTGCGCGACCATGTGGTTGCGAAGCCCGCGGCGGGGCGGCGTGCGAGCGCCAGGGCGCAGGACGCGAGCCACGAGGTGTGGAGTGAGTCGGACGCGCGGAGCACGAGGAGCGCGTCGGTTGTGCGGATGTCGCTGGGTTCGATCGGTGCGTTGGATGCGTCGCGGCAGTGCCAAGACGAGCCGAGCCACCACAGGGTCTCCTCACCGTCCGGGGGTGCGGGCACGAGGTAGATGACGCGGGTGCTGGTGGGTGTATCGGCCGCGCGGAGCGAAGCGGCGGCGGGTGATGAGCGGACATCCGAGGAGTCTGTGCAGAGCACCACGACGAGCGGCGAAACGGGGTGTTGGTTGGCGGCTGCGAGTGGAGCGAGCGCGACGGGCGCATCGTAGAAATCGCCGATGGGATGGTCGGCAACGGGGGAGGGGCGACAGAGTCGATTACGAAGCGCGGGGTCGGAGACCATGCGGCGCATGCAATCGAGAAGACCGGGCGTATCTCCGCTGAACGCGAGGCAGTTGCGTTCGTGCTGGAAGAAGTCCATGAACGCGGGGAGCGAGTTGATGACGACGGGAACGCCAGCGTCGTAGACCTCGTGAAGGGCGTAGCAGAAAGACTCGATGCGGTTGGGGAAGACCGCGAAGAGTGCGGTGTCCAGGAGTTCGGCGATCTTCGCGTGGGGGAGTTGGCCGTGGAACCGGAAGCGGCCTCGCAGGCGTTGGGGGATGAGCGTGCGGAGGTAGTCGCTGTAGTGCGAACCGGCGCCGGGAAATGGGGTCTCGTTGGAGTCGTACCCGATGAGGTCGACGGTGAAGTCGAGATCGGGCCGCTCTTTCATGAGCATCACGGAGGCGTGGACGAACTGATCGACACCCTTGATGTGGAACAG
>JBEIUO010000426.1:0-3477 GCA_040374335.1 Phycisphaeraceae bacterium | reverse complement strand
GGGCATGAGGTCGGGGGTGAACTGGATTCGGGAGAAGCCGAGTGAGAGGCTGCGGGCGATGGTGGAGATGAGAAGGGTCTTGGCAAGACCGGGGACGCCGACGACGACGGCGTGGCCACGGCAGAAGATGGCCATGAGCATCTGCTCGACGACTTCGTCCTGACCGACGATGACCTTTTGGATTTCGGCGCGGAGCTGGGCGTAGGCGTCCTGAACTTCGCGGATGGTGTTGAGGCCGAGGGCGGACGGGTCGGTGGACATGAAGGGGGCTCCTCAGAGGACCGAGAACCGGGCATCATACGGATCGGCGGGAAGGGGAGGGGGGGATGATGGGGATCGGGCGGAGGGGTGGAAAAAAGGAACAGGCCGCGCAGGGGTGGTACGCGGCCCGCTCCCAACGGAAGCAACTGTTTCCGGAGGAGTCATTGGGAAGGATGTCGAGTTTGTTCGGAGGGGGCGGGGTTGGGTTACCGACCGCCGTTGGTTTTTTCGAGTTGTTCCTGGAGTTCTGCGAGGCGCTTTTCGAGGGCGTCGATTTTCTTCATGAGCTTGTCGAGCTTCTTGGAGACGTCGGTGTTGGGGGCATCGGGGGCGTAGGCGAAGGCCATTGCCTCACCTTCTTGGCCGGGCGGAATGGTCCAGACGTTGCCTTGGGGGGCGATGCGGGTGAGCCAGCGCGGGCTGGCGGCGTGGGCGGACTGGTTGGCGATTGCGGACTCGAGGGCCTTGTTGATTCTTTCGCGGTCTTCGTCGGAGAGGTTCTTGATGTTCTTGAGTGACTCACGGACAGAGTCCATGAGCTGTGCGTGGTCGTGGTCGGGAGCACCGAGGAGGCCTGCCATGTCTTCGGGCTCGGTGGTCGAGATGGTCATCCCGGTCCCGAGGCGGGATTGGTCGAACGCATCGAGGGTGATATCGAAGGCGAGTTCCTTGTCGTCGCGGACGACGGCAACCTTTACTGTGTCGCCGGGGTTGAGGTTGCGGAGAATCGAGCGGAACTGGCCTTCGTTTTCGACTTTTTCATCACCGAGGCGGATGATGCGATCGTCGGCCTGGATGCCGGCCTTTTCGGCGGGGAGACCGTCGACGACAGAGGTGACGAGAACCCCTTCGGCGTCCTCGGAGTTGGTCATGGTGATGCCGATCATGACCTTGGGGGGGTTGATGTTCACGCTCTGGCCGAGGAGGCTGCGCGCCTGCGAACCCGGGAAGGGGCTGCGGGGCGCGGCGGGGGCGATGGGGGAGGCCGCGGGGCCGGCCGTCGAGATGCGGAAGGTCTTGAGGACTTCGCCCTTCTCGTCGAGGATCTCGTAGCCTTCGGGGGTCTGGCGGACGCGATCAGAGGGGATGGACTTGCCGTTGATTTTGGCCTTAATCTCGCCGTCTTTGACGATGAGTTCGTAGTCGTCACCGTCGCCGCTGGAGCGGACGTGGAGCGTGCTGGAGGAGGTCGAGTTCTGGGTCGCGGGGGCATCGGCGGACCACCGGCTGAGGGTGCGGCTGGTGTTCTGCTGCGCGGAGGCGAGTCCGGCGGCTGAACCGACAACGGCGATGGTGGCGATGAGTCGAGCGATGGAGTTCATACGCGAATCCTTTCCTGCATGCGGGCATGGGAGCCCACGGGACTAACCCCTGTTCGAACGGAACGCTTCGGGATGCTACCGCTGAGTTCACATGGGCGCGTTAGGCGTGGCGGGCGTGCGGACTTCGGCGGGGAGTTTCACCGGCGCCGGGTTGCCGAGCTCATCCACTGAGATGCGGTAGAGGTCGTCGACCTTCACTCTTTCGACGATCTGTCGAACGTAGAGGACGTAGACGCCGCCGTCTTCGGCGGGGGTGGTATCGAGGAGGAGCTTGCGCGGCATCTCGCCGACGACGGTGCCGTCCTTCTGGCCGGTGGAGAGGTAGTGCGAGAGGTATTCGGCGGGCGCGAGGCCGAGGGAGGCGCTGGCGACGCCGGGGTTGTTGGATTGGTTCAGGCCGGCGCGGCCGAAGACGGCGACGAGGAGGGCGGCGGCAATCCAGCCGCCCCAGGAGCCGATGCCGCGGACGCGGTCGGCGAGTGAGCGGTCGGCGCGTTCGGAGTTAGCGGTGTCGAAGAGTTCGTCGCTGATGGAGACGTTATTGGCGGGCGAAGTGGCGCGGGCGACTTCGGAGGTGAGCTGCTGGTTCATGCGGAGGGCGAGCGCGAGGTCTCGCCAGACCGCGGGGTCATGTGAACCGAGGGCTTCGAGGGTTGCCCAGTCGGTGTCGCGGGCCTCTTGGTCCACGACGCGGGAGATCAGGATGTCGGCGGTGTTGGGGTCCATGACGTACTCAGGAACAGTGACGCGTGAGCGAGGGGTTTCCGTCGGGTTTAGGCGACTCCGTGTGCCGCGGCGAGTTCGCGGAGCTGCTTTCGTGCGCGGGCGATACGGGTTTCGACGGTGGTTTCGGGGAGGCCCATAAGGCGGCCGATTTCACGGTAGCTCATGTTTTGGAGGGCTTTTAGGAGGAGGGGTTCGCGGTAGCCGTCGGGGAGGAGGGAGGCGAGGTCCATGAGGCGGGAGGCGGTGTGGCGGCGTTCGTGGGATTCGTCGGCGGGGAGGTCATCTGGGGCGGCGCGTTGGTCGGCGTCGTGGGTGGCGTCGGCGGATTGGCGTCCGGTAGCCCAGGTGCGGACTTTGCCGGAGCGTGCTGCGGCGTGGGCGGCGTTGAGGGCGACGGTACGGAGCCAGGGCTTGAGAGCGCGGGGGTCGCGGAGTTCATGGACCTTGCGGACGAAGGAGAGTGCGACTTCCTGGAGGAGGTCTTCGACGTCGGCCCAGCGGGGTTTGTGGGCGAGGAGGATGGCGGCGACCCAGCGGCGGTGGTCGTTCCAGAGAGAGCGGATGGAGGCTTCGTCGCCGGCGATGGCTTGGGCGGCGCGCAGCTCGAAGGCCTCGTCCTCGAGGGACGGGTCGTCGGTGGGGTCGGCGTTGTCGCCCGGGTCGGCCCCCGCTTCGGGCAGGGGTGACTGCGATGGGCCGAAGCTCTGTCGCACGTTGCTCTCCGTTGGACCTTTGGATGCGCTCATGGCGGGTTTCTGGCAGGTCCTTGGGACGGAAGGGGAGGGCGGTGGATGGAACTCGTACGTCCTGAAAGAATGATCGGTTTCCCGACTCTGAAGGGAGCAGCGGCCGTACGCTCCTTCCCGGCCGGAGGGAGGGGAGGGGATGCACGGGCTTTGTTTGGCGGTCGAAGCGTATGGGAATATCGAAAGTCATCGCGGGTCAGGCAGCGGAGGCGTTGATGCCTCTGGGGGCGCACTTGGATGAGCTGCGGAAGCGGCTGATCTGGGCGATGATGGGGTTGCTGCCGATTTTGGTCGTCTCAATGGCGTTTGGGTCGCACATCCTGGACTTCCTGATCCAGCCGGTCGAGAAGGCGTTGCAGGCGGAGGGGTTCCCAGGGACGCTGGTTTCGATCGGGCCGACGGAGGCGTTTACCACCTATATG
>JBEIUO010000702.1:0-2205 GCA_040374335.1 Phycisphaeraceae bacterium | reverse complement strand
CCGAGGTCCGGAGCGTGAGGACGATCGCGATCAGCAGATCTCGTTGATGCAGAACATCATCGCTTCGAAGTACGACGCCATTGTTCTGGCGCCGCTGGACCGGGACGCGCTGGTGGGGCCTGTGCGGCAGGCGAAGGAGGCGGGGATTCCTGTCGTGATTATTGATTCGGGGCTCGGCGCGGAGGCGGGGAAGGACTTTGTGAGTTTCGTGGCGACCGACAACCGGGCGGGGGGCGAGATGGGCGGGAAGCACCTGGGCGAGCTGCTCGGGGGGAAGGGGAAGGTGCTGCTGCTTCGTTATATGGAAGGGTCGGCGAGCACGACGGAGCGTGAGGAGGGCTTTGTGTCGGCGATTTCGCGGTACGAGGGGATTCAGCTCGTGGACCTGAAGCGGTACGCGGGCGCGACCCGCGCGACGGCGCAGGAGGCGGCGGAAAACCTTTTGGCGTCGCAGACGGACATCACGGGCGTGTTCTGCCCGAACGAGAGTTCGACGTTTGGGATGCTGCTTGCGCTGCGGTCGAAGGGGCTGGCGGGGAAGGTGAGGTTTGTCGGGTTTGATGCGAGCGATGCCGCGGTGGAGGCGATGGGGCAGAAGCAGATCGACGCGCTCGTGCTGCAGAACCCGATTCGGATGGGTGCGTTGGGGGTGACAACGGTGGTGGAGCATCTGCGGGGCAAGGCGCAGCCGGCGACGATCGACACGGGTGTCGCGCTGGTGACCCCGGAGAACATGGGGAGCGCGGAGATGAAGGACTTGCTGACGCCGGATCTGGCCTCGATGCTCGGTGGCCGATGAGCGACGTGCGAGGCCATGGATTGAAGTGGGGACCGAGTTGGTCGACGCTTTCGCGGGTTGGTCCCTTGGTCGGGCTGGCGGTGGTGGCGTTGATCTTCCTGGTGATTCAGCGCGGCGAGCTGCCGGACTTCGCGTCGCTGCAAACGGTGGCGGTGCACGCGGTCATTGTGGCGATCGCCGGGATCGGGATGACGATTGTCATTTTGTCGGGCGGTATCGATCTTTCTGTTGGCTCGGCGCTCGCGTTTTCGTGCGTCATCTCGGCGCTTGCGTCGCGTGCGGGGTGGCCGCTGCCGGCGGTCATTCTTGCGGGGTGTGCGGCTGGGCTGGCCTGCGGCTTCTACAACGGTTTGCTGATCGCGGTTTTGCGGCTGCCGCCGTTCATTGTGACGCTGGGCACACTCGGCTTCTTTCGTGGGATCGCGAAATGGGTTTCGCACAGCCGCGTGGTGACCGCGCCGACGCAGGGGCTGGAGACGCTGGTGAGTCCGCGGCCGCCGCACCCGGCGTTCGTGTTTGCGCCGGGGGCGTGGATCATGCTCCTGATCGCTGCGTTCGCGTCGCTGGTGCTGCACCGAACGGTGTGGGGACGGCGGGTGACCGCGATCGGTTCGAACCCAGTCGCGGCGGACTACGCGGGCATCCACATCGGCCGGATGAAGGTGCAGGTCTACGCGGCGTGCGGGCTGCTGGTCGGGTTTGCGGGCGTGCTGCAGTTTGGACGGCTGACGGTGGGTGATCCGACGATCGCGGTGGGCCTTGAGCTTGATGCGGTGGCGGCGGCGGTGATCGGTGGAGCGTCGCTGTCGGGTGGCTCGGGCTCGGTGTTTGGCGCGGTGTGCGGGGCGATCATGATGGCGTACTTGCGGAACCGTTGTGCCGCGCTGGAGTGGCCGAACTACGTGCAGGAGATCATCGTGGGCCACATCATTCTGCTGGCGGTTGGTCTCGATTTCGCGCGACGGTCCTTCCTCGCGAACTCCGGACGCAGGGCATGACAGCATCTCCCTTTGACGACGTGATCATCACCGCTTCGAGCGAGTCGCAGGCGGCGGGGTATCGTGCCCACATCGCGGCTCGGGCGGGGCGCGGCCTGCTGCCGATGGAGACGACGTTTCACGTGTTCCCGGATCCCAACGGCCGTCGCGTGGGGTCGGGCGCGGCGACGTTCATAGCCCTGGACGGGCTCGCGGCGTTTTACAAGCGGAGCCTCCGGGCGACACTGCGGGACCGTCGCGTGCTGATTCTGCATTCGGGCGGGGATTCGCGGAGGCTGCCCGCGTATGCGGCGCAGGGCAAGCTTTTCCTGCCGCTGCCGCTGCAGGATGATCGGGGCTTTGGGATTTCGCTGTTTGATTTGTTGTTGCAGGACTTCCAGTCTCCGCTGCTGGGCGAAGGGGGGCGGG
>JBEIUO010000831.1:0-1323 GCA_040374335.1 Phycisphaeraceae bacterium | reverse complement strand
CGTCACCAAGGAACTCGCGCGCTTCAGCGAAGAGAAAAAGGTCCGCGACTCCAAGCTCATCACCATCGCCAAAGACGTCATCGAACAGCACGTCATCGAGCCCGCCAAGCTCGCCCCCAACATCCGCACCTCCGCCGTCGCCGCCAAGGTCTTCATCATCGACGAAGCCGAACTCCTCGACCGCTCGCCCACCAACGCCCCCGTTCAGAACTCCCTCCTCAAGACCCTCGAAGAACCCCCCGAACGCACCGTCATCATCCTCGTCACCAGCAACGAGTCGATGCTCCTGCCGACAATCCGCAGCCGCGCCCAACGCGTCGGCTTCGCACGCCTCCGCGAACCCGACATGCGCCGCTGGCTCCGCACCCTCGCCGAACCACCCGACCCCGAAGCCACCGAATGGCTCCTCGCCTTCGCCGACGGCGCCCCAGGTGTCTTCACAACCGCTCTCGAAGCCCAGATCCACGACTGGTGGAAACAACTCGCGCCGATGCTCGCCCGCATCCGCGCCGGTCACTTCGTGCTCGAAGCCGGACCCGCCATGGCCGCCCTCGTCGAGGAGTACGCCCAAGCCTGGGTCGCACGCTTCCCCCAGGCCAGCAAGGAATCCGCCAACCACGTTGGCGCCGATTGGATCTACTCAATTCTCGGCCACTGGCTCCACGGCGAACTCGCCCGGGCCGCGTCCTCCGAAGATCAGTCGCTCCGCATCCTCGCAGCAGTCGATGGAATCCGCCTCGCGGAATCCCAGACCGCGTCAAACGTCAGTGCCGCCTTTGTCATGGAAGCACTCGCCGCGAGACTTGCCTCGTGCTTCGCTGGTGAACGCGAGTTTGTCGCCTAATCACGCCGAAACGCTGAACGACGGCCGCGCATCGCCTCCCGTCGCCGCAGGCTGTGCCACCACGCCCGCCGATGCAGGCCGTGCCGCGGCACGCTCCTCCGCCAGCTTCTGCATCAGCATCACCCACGTCTCACGCTCGTACTCCAGAAGGTCGACGACCTTCTTCAGCTTGTCGGAGCTCTTCTCGTGGCTCGCCTCGATCGTCTGCGTGTACAGGAACGAGTACAGCGACCGCACCTTCCCCGCAAGCTCCGGATCCACGTCCGGCCGGATCGTCGTCATCAACTCAAAGATGATGTTCCGGCACTGCGAGATCCCGTTGAACGACGCCTCGTAGTCCCGCCGGTTCAGGCCGTCGATCCCCTGGTTCGCGAACTTGATCGCGCCGTCCAGCAGCATCAGCCGCAGTTCCTCCGGGCTCGCCGTGAACACACGGGTCTTCAGGTAGGCGTTCGCCTGCGTCGTATTGGTGGTCGAGT
>JBEIUO010000667.1:0-2363 GCA_040374335.1 Phycisphaeraceae bacterium | reverse complement strand
CGCGTGCGTGGTCTTCCTCAGCACCACCGGCGATATTCTCAACGACGAGCAGCAGGGCGCGTTCGAGCGGTACATGGCGAAGGGACGCGGGTTCGTCGGGATCCACTCCGCGAGCGACACCGAGTACGACTGGCCTTACTACGCCGAACTCGTGGGCGCGTACTTCAAGTCCCACCCCGCGATCCAGGACGCCGAGATCAATGTCGTCGAACCCCGCCACGTCACGACGCAGCACCTGCCCTCCATCTGGAAGCGCAAGGACGAGTGGTACTGCTTCCGCGAGTCCCCGCGCCCCGCGGTCAACCGCGTGCTGATGCTCAACGAGGCCTCGTACCAGGGCGGCACGATGAAGGGTGATCATCCGGTCGCGTGGTGGCAGGAATACGGCGGTGGCCGGGCGTTCTACACGGCGCTCGGGCACACCAAGGAGAGCTTCACGGAACCCGAGTTCGTGGAGCACGTCCGCCGCGCGATCCTGTGGGCCGCCAAGATCCCGACGGTGGGGGAGTGATCAGTTCGCCGGAGGCTCGCGGGTGACCGGCGCGCCCCGGGGTGGGTTCCTCGGCTCCTGCTCCCGATTCGGGTCGATCTCCCGCAGGTACGTCCACGAGTAGAGCCCGGTGGCGTGCCCGTCGTTGAACACGATCTTGATCGCGTAGTTCCCCACGAGTTCGGCGGACTCTGCCGCCAAGGCCGACGCCCTTGACGGCCCCGAGGGCAGCACAGTCAGCGGGTTCTTCTTCATCTCCTCGCGGAGGTTGCGCATGTCCGCGCTGGGAGACATCTTGCGGAGGTAAGCGATCGAGTAATACGACGAAGTGCCGTCGGCCCACTCGATGGTGAGGCCCCGGTCTTTCTTGAGGTCGAGGTGCTTGGGAGTGTCCACGGAGAAGGCTATGCTGGCCGCATGAACACCAACTTCGCCGATGTTCTGACCGACGCGATCCTCAGGGTGGGCAACCCGGCCTGTGTGGGGCTCGACCCGGTTCTTGAGAACCTCCCGCCGGAGCTGCGGGCGACCCACCACGAGCCGCTCGCCGCGGTACGGGAGTTCTCCCACGGGGTGGTCCGGGCGGTGGCGGGGGTGGTGCCCGCGCTCAAGCCGCAGTCCGCGTGCTTCGAGCGGTTCGGAGCGCCCGGCCTCGCACTCCTGGAAGAGATCGTCGCGGAGGCCGTGCGACTCGGGTTGGTCGTCGTGTGGGATGCCAAGCGGGGGGACATCGGTACCACCAGTGCCCACTACGCGGCCGCCGCGGCACGCCTGGGGGCCCACAGCATCACGGTCAATGGCTATCTGGGTCGGAGCGGGATCGCACCATTCCTCGAGAAGAACCTGGGCGTCTTCGTGCTGGTGCGGACGAGCAACCCCGACAGCGATGAGTTGCAGGCCCTGAAACTGGCCGACGGCCGGACCGTCGCTCAGGCCATGGCGGACCAGGTCGCGTCGATCGGCGCGGGGACGGTGGGCGCGTGCGGCCTGAGTTCGGTCGGCGCGGTGGTGGGGGCCACGAAGTCGGCCGAGGCGCGGGAACTGCGGGCGCGCATGCCCGACCAGTATTTCCTGATCCCCGGGTACGGTGCCCAGGGCGGAACGGCGGAGGACATCCGGGGGATGCTGCGGCCGGATCGGCGCGGCGTGCTGGTCACGGCGTCGCGGTCGGTGATCTACGCGAAGGGCCCTGGCACTTGGCAGGAGCGGGTGAAGGGCGCGGCGGAGCAACTGGGAACAGAGCTTCGTGGCGTGGTGGGGTGAGGCAAAAAGAAGAACCGCCGCGGGAAGGCCGCGGCGGTGAGGGAAGTTTTGGAAAGCCCGTTAGGGCTTGATTTCTTAGGCCCGACGACGGCGAGCCGTCGCGATCATGCCCAGACCCGCGAGCGCGAGAACGCCGGGGGCGGGGATAGCGGAGGCAGAGAAGCTGCCTTCCGCAGACCACGGCACCGTGCTGATGCCGTTGGGGGTCACGGGGACCCGGTTGCCGTTGGCGAGCTGCACGTTCGAGAGAGAGAACGCGAAGTCACGCTGCTGGCTGACGTCGATGTCGGCGAGGACGCCGCCCGTCGAGAAGCTGAGGCTCGGATCGGCCTGATCGTTGGCCTGGATCTGGCCGGAGCGACCGAGCTGATTGGCGGAGTTCGACCAGGAGGAGAACAACGCGTTGTTGAACGTCGCCTGGAAGATCACGGCCTCGGTGCCGGCGTCGATGACGCTGAAGGCCCCGCTGATCGTGAAGTTGTGGATGAACTGACCGCCGAACGCCACCATCTGATAGCCGGTGATGTTCGCGGCGAACTCGAACTCAGACGCGACGGACTGGGCCGCGCCGGGCCCGTCGTTGTCGCGGTCCGCCAGGAAATCGATCGTG
>JBEIUO010000705.1:0-2198 GCA_040374335.1 Phycisphaeraceae bacterium | reverse complement strand
GGCTCCGCCGCAGCCCCTCGTCCCTCGAAGGCGGAACCACCCGCACGCTCGACTCCGTGCTCTGCATCGAGCCCACGCACGGGCTCGAACGCGGAACGCTCATCCACGCGTTCTGCGAGCAGATCGCCTGGCTCGAAGACGGCCCGCTCCCGACCCGCTCGCGCCTGCTGCACCTCGCGGGCACACTCGGCTGGAGTGTGGATGACGCCGGTCCCGAGGTCGACCGCTTCCTTGCACGCCTGGGCGGCCCGCTCGCCTCGGTCTTCGGTCGACGCCGGTATCCCGCGGGCAGCACGCTGCGCGTCCGGCGAGAATGGGCCTTCGTTGCGCCCGCGACCGCTGGTGACCAGCACATCGTGCTCAACGGGCAGATCGACCGACTGGTGACCTTCGAGGAGAGCGGCCGGGTTGTCGGGGCAGAGGTCCTGGACTTCAAGACCGACGGGGTGACCCCCGGCCAGCAGAGCTTCGTCGACCGCGTTGAACATTACCGGCCCCAGCTCAACGCCTACCGGGCCGCCGTCGCCAAGGTCTTCGGCCTGCCCGCGTCGGCCGTCCGCGCCACCCTCGTCTTCCTGGAGCCCGGGGTCGAGGTCACCGTCGAACCCTGACACGCACCGGAATTCCCCACGGTCGCGGCGTACCCTTGCCCCGTGATCTCAACCCTCGAAACCCTCGAATCCACAGGCCTCGCCGAGCTCGCCGGCGTCGCCACCCCCGACGCCCTCGAAGCCTGGCGCCTCGCCTACATCGGGCCCAGCGGCAAGCTCAAGACCGCCCTCGGCGCGTTCAAGGACGTCCCGAAGGACCAGAAGCCCGCCGTCGGCGCGAAGCTCAACACCGTGCGTGCCGCGCTCGAGGCCGCGTTCGCGGAGCGCAAGGCCGCCATCGGCACCGCGCCCAAGGCCACCGAACTCCTGGACGTCACCGAGCCCGGCATCGTGTCTTCGTCGGCCGTCGGACGCCGTCACATCATCACCCGCGTCCGCGATGAGCTCGTGGAGGTCTTCGCCCGCATGGGGTTCGATGTCGCATCGGGCCCCGAGCTCGAGGACGACGACCACAACTTCGTCAAGCTCAACATCCCGCCGGAACACCCCGCCCGCGATCCGATCGACAACTTCTACGTCGACAACCCCAACAGCGCACGCTCGCCCCGCATGATGCGCAGCCAGACGAGCACGGTGCAGGTCCGCGTGATGGAGGAGATGGTGAAGCGAGGTGGCGGTAAGCTGAAGGACTCGATCCGCATCGTGGCCCCGGGCCGCGTCTATCGCCCCGACACCGTCGACGCGACGCACTCGTTCATGTTCCACCAGATCGAGGGCCTCTACGTCGATCGCGGCGTGACGATGGTTGATCTCAAGACGACGTTGATGCAGTTCGCGCGCGCGTACTTCGGCGAGTCCGCCGAGGTTCGCTTGCGGCCGAGCTTCTTCCCGTTCACCGAGCCCTCCGCCGAGTTCGACATGAAGGTCCGCCTCCGCCCCGACCAGCCGGAACGCTGGATGGAGCTTGGCGGCTGCGGGATGGTGGATCCCAACGTCTTCCAGGCGTGCGGCGTTGATCCGGAGGAATGGACCGGCTTCGCCTTCGGCTTCGGCATCGAACGCCTCGCCATGGGCAAGTATGGAATCCCCGACATCCGCATGCTCTTCGAGAACGACGTGCGGTTCCTGTCGCAGCTGTGATCCCCGGCTTTCAGACCGGGTTCGGCTTGTCGTAGATGTCAGGTCGGGGCCTCTGACCCGTCAGACGTCCCTCGACATCAAGGATCAGCTCGTTGAGGTCGCGGTTTGTGAGCTTCGACGCCCGCTCGAGAATCCAGTTCGAGTACGCGTGGTTGTTCGGCAGGTCGTACTTCCACCCGCCGGTTTCCTTCACAAACAGCAGCTCGATCTCGCGGCCATCCAGCCCAACCGCCTCCTCCCCGTCGACCATCAGCGTCACCTCCGCAAAGTCCCCTCGGATCTTGAAGGTGTTCAACTCGACGCCCTCGGCCACCCTCATGTAGGCACCTCGCTCCATCGCGGCCTTCATCCAGAACGGCCCAGCGAGGCTCTTGAGCTCGGTCCCGGAGCACCGGTGGCGCATCGAGACCACGTCCAGCCTCTCCCGAGGCGGCAGGGAGAAAATCTGCGACCTGGTCCCAGATCGGGCGAGCTGGATCAGCCGATCCCAGTGGGTAAAGGTCGCGG
>JBEIUO010000816.1:0-1522 GCA_040374335.1 Phycisphaeraceae bacterium | reverse complement strand
GTCTGGGGGGGCGGGGCGGGCGCCCTGTGGGCCGGCTGGGGGGCGGGCCGGGGCGGGGGCGCGGGTGCGGGGGGGGGCGCTGTATGGAGGGGCGATCGGGCGGAGGTTCTGCGGGGAGTCGATGTTCTCGCGGCCGGATCTTGGCGGGACGGACGCGAGCAAGGTGTGTCTCGTGCATCTGGTGGGGCATCTGCGGCGTCGCGGGTTCGCGGTGCTGGATGCGCAGCTGATCAACGAACACATGATGCAGTTCGGGACGTACGAGATCGAGCGGCGGGAGTATCTGGCGCTGATGCGGACGCATTCGCGGGAGCGAGCGGAGTGGGGCGGGTTTGATGCGGGGGTGGTGGACTTAAGATCTGAGATATGAAATCTGATATCTGAAATTTTAAATCTCAGATTTCATATCTCACATGTCATATCTTGGAGCTCAGAAGGACGGGAGAACCGTGGATGGAAGATCGAGAGGTTCGGTGTCCGCGGTGCGACTACGACCTTGTGGGGGAGGTGTCGCGTTGGAACCATGAGGAGGGCGAGGAGGGGGCGTGTTGTCCGTGGAAGGGGACGTGCTCGGAGTGCGGGCTTGAGTTTGTGTGGGGCGATCTGTACCGGCCGGAGCTGACGCACCGGTGGTGGTTCTACGAGAACCGCAGGGGGATCGCGCTGGGCGCGGTGGTGGGGACGTTGTGGAGGGCGGCGGGTGTGCTGCCGCTGTGGAGGGCGATGCGGCTTGAGAATGAGGTCCGGCTGGGGCGGGCGATGGTGTGGGTCGAGTTGACGGTGGGCGCGGCGATTCTGGGCGTGGCGGGTGCGATGGTGTTGGTGGGGTTGGCGAACGGGGCGTCGCTGCTGGGATCGCTTGGGGATTGCGGGACGGTGGTGGTGGCGTTCTTCGATGGGAGCGGGAGGGGTGAACTTCCAATGTGGCTGAAGGGGGTGGGGCCGGGGTTTGTGATGTGCCCGCTGGTGTTTCTCGTGCTGCCGTTCGCGCGGGCGCAGTCGAAGGTTGCGATGCGGCATGTGGCGCGGGGCGCGGCGTACAGCGTGGCGGGGGTTGTGGCTGCTTCGGCGGTGGGCGTTGTGATGTCGGTGGTGGGGGTTGTGATTGCGTTGCCGTCGACGATGCGGGGTCGGTGGCGGGAACCCGACGTGAGCTTCATGTTGAAGTTCAGTGGCTTCAACCCGTTGGGAGGGTTGTTTGATATGCAAGCGGGTCGAGGGTCGTGGAGGGGAGGTCTTGATCCGGGGGGCTGGGTGATGCTGGTGCTGATGGGGGCGTGGTTGGGTGCGTATTGGCTGGTTGCGCTGCGGACGGGGTTTCGGATGAAGGACTGGTTTGCGGTGTGGGCGTCGATGATGGCGTGTTGGGTTGTGTTGTCGGTGCTGCTGCTGATGTTCGACGAGAGCTTTCTGCGGGGGGTGTGGTAGGTGGGTGAAGTCAGAGACGAGCGCGAGTTGCGGTGTCCGCGGTGCGACTACGACCTGCGCGGGGATCCCGCGTCGCGCGAGGCGGCGGGGGATT
>JBEIUO010000522.1:0-2976 GCA_040374335.1 Phycisphaeraceae bacterium | reverse complement strand
CCCGGAACTCCCCGGCGAGGAAGCGGCTCAGGTTGCTCTCGCAGACCTTGAGCCACGCAGCGGCCTGCTTGATCGTCCGAGGCTTCTTGCCCTCGTCGGAAGCGTCACAGTCGTCGTTGTCCTTCACGACCACAGGGGTCGGGACGACGACCGGACGAACCTGCTGGACACCGTGTCCGAAACCGGTGAACCCTGGCGGGGGAACCTCGGTGAAGACGACCGCCTTGTGAGCGATCTCCTGAGCCTTCGAGTAGGTCATCGCGAACGAGGCGTTCCCCGTCTTGGTGTGACCCCACTTTCCGGTGACCGAGTCCACCACCGCGAAGACACCACGGCCACCGATGGTGACCGGAATGATCGTGACGCTCATGCTCTTACCTCCGTTGCTACCGTTGCTGGACATCGAACCTCCTACTCTGACGGGGTGACAGATAGATACAACCATCCCTTCTACAGAGTAGAAGGGGAAGGGGACTAGCCATCTCCGGCTAAAGTTTCTCCCTTCGATGCTTCTAATATGGTCGGTTCGTCGGTTTGGGTCGAGTTGGGTCATCTCCGGCCCTAGTTCCACGTACGTCACACAGTACGTGCCGAGCGGACATACCTCACACCTACCTCACACGTAGGTAGACACCACACACCACACCACCCACATGCCCACAGCCTCTACATCCAGTCTCTCACCGCTAGATACTGATAGCGACGAGTTAGAGACACCTATCCCGTAGGAGTAGGGTATCGGGATGGGGTTGGGGTAGGGTTGGGGTATAGTTTCTCCCTTCGATGCTTCCAATATGACCACTCCGTTGATTTCTATCCAACGGCGTCATCTCCGGTCCTTGTCTCACGTACGTAGCGTCCTACGTGCCGCGCGGACGTAGGTCACACGTACATGTGACCCAGCATCAAAGTGCTTTGCGCCCCTGTACGATCCATCGTAACGAGGCCGCTGCGGGTCGTCTCGTCCAAGAAGCGGACGGCGGCACGCGCGAGATCCGAGTAGGAAACCCCGAGCCTATGGGCCAGGTTCACCGCGAGCAGGCGTTCCTCCTCGGTCACGCGAACATCGGGCAAGGTCTTCACTGCGCGCTGCTGCGCACGGGGTCGAGGGCCGCGCAGGTTGAGGTTCGTGCGATCCAACCGCACCTCTGCCCAGTGGCGTGCCCTGTCTGCGGTACGGAAGGTCTTCCCCGTAGCGGGCACCGGCCCGGTGTCGTCGGAAGCCGGCCGTCCTACACGCCAGCCTCCGTTGAGCTCTTCCCAGCACACCCAGCCCGGCCGCACCCACCTGACGGAGTCTGGCAGCGTGGGATCCTGCTCCCAGCTCCAGCCCTCAGGCATGAAGAGACGGTCTACAAGGGAGATCACGTCGTCCAGCCCCATGGACACGGACGCGTCGAAGTGGTGGCTCTTAGAGCCGACCATCGCCACCCACCCGCTCTGCTGCAGGAGGAGGGTCACACGACCTTCAATCTCCCCCCTCACGGCGGTGTGGCTCTTCGGGTAGCGGCTCCAGGACGAGTCTACGGACATGGTCTACGAATAGTGCCGGTGCGCGCATCCGCCAAGGCTGAGAGAGCACACGCCGAGACGTGTTTCGCGCTCGGGTATCCTTGTGAGATGGGGCCATAAGGTATCACTGTGCAACTTCTCCTCGTCAGAGAGGGGGAGCATCTCTCTACAACTTTTTGCGGGGAGCGGAAAATACATGGAGCACTACCACAAGGTATAGCGCCCTGGCGTGACCTTCCAGACCCTCCTACATGCCCGACCCCTTTCCTTGTGGGGTGTGCGGGGATCCTTGTGTTAGTGGACTCATGGTTGTTCCACTAATCTTCAAGCGCGGGTTGACGCCATTGTTGATGATGGGTATACTTGTGATACCTCGGAGTACCCCCGTGTCGCGCACCCCCAAGGCTGATCTGGCCGACTTCCACGTGTACCTCAAGGACGTTCTCGGACCCTCGTCCACGTCCGTCTCGGCCTACTGCTCGATGGTCCGCCGCGTTCTGCGCAGCGTGCCCGTCCTGAACGAGCCGAACCTCACCAACTTCTTCTACAACGAGCTCAACTCCACCATGCGGGCGAACATCCGCGCCGCGTGGAACCACTACGTCTCCTTCATGCAGACCGTCCACGCCACCGCTCTCCCGTCACCGGGCTACATCAAGATCGGCCGGAAGGAGCGCCCCGCGGACATCTACTCGGACGTGGCTCCCCTTCCTTCGGAGGTAGTGGACGTCATCTTCAAGTTGGTCAACGTGCGGAAGTGGCCGCTCACCGTCCTCCTTGCTGGAACGTGGAACAAGGTCATCGCCCGTCCGCCCTCCCGTCTGGGGGATGTGGCCCTCATTTTCCCCTTCGCGAAGGTGACCCACTGGCTCGCCTTCGAGCACGAGCTCGATGTTCTTCGTCGGTGGGCTGACGTCAACGGTTCTCCGCAGGGGGCGATCCCGCTCATCCCCGTGAAGAGCGGCGACATGCACCCGTACCCTGGACTCCTCATCCAGCAGGCGCTCAAGAACCTGCAGGTCCGTCCTGACCATCTGGATGATGGGCCTCGCTCCGCTGTGGGCGTCCAGGCTCCGGTGTCTCGTGTCGCTCCTTCTGCGCCGGTGGCCGCTGTCGAGAAGAAGACGGCTGATGAGATCGGTCGCCCCGTGAGTACGGAGGAGCTCGAGGCGATCCTTCGTTCGCAGAGGATGCCTACTCCCGACAACCGCCCCACGGGCGACTTCTTCTTCATGATCGACATGAGGCTTCCTCCCGAGAAGAAGCCTCCCGAAGGCATGCGCACCCGAGCAGAGGTAGAGGCGGAACGGCTCAGGGCGCCGCCGCGCACCTCCGCCATGGGAGGCGCCATTCATCGCGCCCTGGACAAGGAACTCGAACTCATCGACGCGTGGGAACGCGGAGAGGGCATCCAGCACATCGGGGAAGGTGCTGAGCCCTTCGTGTTCGACCTCGAAGAGGACT
>JBEIUO010000376.1:0-3793 GCA_040374335.1 Phycisphaeraceae bacterium | reverse complement strand
GTGCGTTGCCGCGTGGCGACACGACCAGAGAGACGATGAGGATTGTCGCGGCGCCAGTAAGCAGGCGCCAGAATGTGATCTCGATCGGCCCGACGAGGGGCGCGTAGCGCACGAGCGCGGGCGAGGTGCTGAAGAGTGTTACCGCGATCACCGCGAAGAGGTAGCCGAGACGCCTGGAACCGACGTCAGTCCAACCCCGCTGTGGCCCCGGATGCATGGACGCTTCGCTGGGAGGGCCGGGTGTCTGGACGTCAGTGGGGCGCTGCGCGGCGTTGGGTTCTGACACGCCGGTTACGGCCTTTCCTTGCGGGACTTGTTCATCATTGGAGCGTCCTGCGCCAGGGGCGCGTGATCGCAAGCGCCGTAGCCGGAACGGTCTTGAAGCCTCTGCGGGCCTGTCGCACGGGATCGGTCGGGCGAGGCGCAGCCCCATCCGCAGGCGGCGTGCCGGTGGATGCCGGATGGGACTGCCGGCACGCCGCAATTGAGGACTGTTGGCTTACCCGCGTGGTTTCCCGTATTCGGTGATCGGCAGGACCGAGTACTCGTTTGCCCCGAGCGAGAGTGACGATGCCAGGGCTGACGCGGTATCGAGGGAGGTGAGGCAGGGGATGCGGGTTTCGACCGCGACGCGGCGGATCTCGAACCCATCCTGAAGGACGCCTTTCCCCCCGGTGATGGTGTTGACGACCAAGGTGACTTCGCCGGAACGGATCAGTTCGGTGATGGTGTGGTCGCCATCGTTGATCTTGCCAACTTCACGGACGGCGAGGCCGAGGGTGCGGATCAGGCGTGCGGTGCCGGCGGTGGCGAAGAGGCGGTATCCGTTGGTGGCGAACTGCTTTATGACGGGTACGGCGTCGTCCTTGTCGCGGTCGGCGATGGAGAGCAGGAGACCAGGCGTACCGGCCTTTGATGGGGTCATGGAGATCACCCCGGCGCCAACCATGGCCTTGTAGAGGGCGGGGGCGAAGGTGTGGTCGATGCCCATGACTTCGCCGGTGCTCTTCATCTCGGGGCCGAGGTACGTATCCACGCCGACGAGCTTGCTCATGGAGAAGACCGGTGCCTTGACGGCGACGAGTTTCTGCCGGGGCCAGAGACCGCCGGCGTACCCCATTTCGCGCAAGGTCTTGCCGAGCTGGATGTGGGTGGCGAGGCGGACCATTGGCACGCCGGTGACCTTTGAAAGGAACGGGACGGTTCGGCTGGACCGTGGGTTTACCTCGATGACGTAGACCTGTCCCTGGTGGATGACGTACTGGATGTTGACGAGACCGCGCACTCCGAGGCCGATGGCGATGCGTTCGGTGTAGGAGACGAGTTGCTCGACGATGACCTCGGACAGGTTGATGGCGGGGTAGACCGCGAAACTGTCGCCGGAGTGAACGCCTGCGCGCTCGATGTGCTCCATGATGCCGGGGATGAGGGTGACTTCGCCGTCGCAGATTGCGTCGACTTCGACTTCCTTGCCCTGCAGGTACTTGTCGATGAGGACGGGCGACTTCTCGGTGGGTGTGACGATGTTGGTGAGGTAGCGCTGGAGATCGGATTCCTCGCCGATGATTTCCATGGCGCGTCCACCGAGGACGTAGCTGGGGCGCACGAGGACGGGGTACCCGATGTGGTTGGCGATGGTGATGGCGTCGCTGACGGAGGTGACCCCGGTGCCCGGTGGTTGCGGAATGCCGAGGCCATCGAGGAACCGCTCGAACCGGCGGCGGTCCTCGGCGAGGTCGATGGTGTCGACGGATGACCCGATGACCGGAACGCCGAGGCGGTTGAGCGGGCCAGCGAGGTTGATGGCGGTCTGTCCGCCGAACTGGGCGATGACGGGGGGCATTGGCTTGCCGGGGCCGCCGGCTTCGTTGCGGATGACCTCGAGGACGCTTTCTTCGTCGAGGGCCTCGAAGTAGAGGCGGTCGCTGGTATCGAAGTCGGTGGAGACGGTCTCGGGGTTGGAGTTGATCATGACGCTGCCCCACCCGGCGTCGCGGAGCGCCCAGGCGGAGTGGACGGAACAGTAGTCGAACTCGATGCCCTGGCCGATGCGGATCGGGCCGGACCCGATGACGATTGCCGACTTGCCGGGCGGTGCGATGGCTTCGTTCTCGACCTCGTAGGTGGAGTAGAAGTAGGGGGTGCGGGCGGCAAACTCGGCGGCGCAGGTGTCGACCATCTTGAAGACGGGGGCGATTTGCCATTGGTCGCGCAGTTCGCGGACGCGGTCTGGAAGGCCCTGCACGGTGTCGGAAAGGGTGGCGACCTGCGCGTCGGAGAAGCCGCGTCGCTTGGCATCCCAGAGGAGGCCGGGGGTGAGTGGTTCACGGAGGAGACGCTGCTCGAGGGCATGGATGCATGCCA
The DNA here is from genome assembly GCA_040374335.1 of Phycisphaeraceae bacterium. Taxonomy (GTDB): domain Bacteria; phylum Planctomycetota; class Phycisphaerae; order Phycisphaerales; family UBA1924; genus JBEIUO01. The sequence goes on along the minus strand of JBEIUO010000376.1, from coordinate 1,429 downwards.
GGCGGTCGAGGAACCAGGTGTCGATGCGGGTGCGTTGGTGGAGCTCGGCGACGGTGACGCCACGGCGCAGCGCGGCCATGAGTGCCCAGAGGCGGATGTCGTTTGGGGTGTCGATCAGCGACCAGATGCGGGTCAACCCTTCGGGCTCGCGCCATGAAGCGTCTTCCCAGAGCAGGCTGCGACCGCCCATCTCCAGGGATCGCACGGCTTTCTGGAATGCTGCCTCGAAGGTGCGTTCGATGGCCATGACCTCGCCGGTGGCTTTCATCTGGGTGCCGATGGTGCGGTCGCCATGGGGGAACTTGTCGAAGGGCCAGCGCGGGATCTTGACGACGCAGTAGTCGAGGGCGGGCTCGAAGGCGGCGGTGGTCTCGCCGGTCACGGAGTTCGGGATTTCGTCGAGGGTCCGGCCGACGGCGATCTTGGCGGCGACGCGGGCGATGGGGTAGCCGGTTGCCTTTGATGCGAGTGCGGAGCTCCGGGAGACGCGCGGGTTGACTTCGATGACGATGTAGTTGAACGAGTAGGGATCAAGGCCGAACTGGACGTTGCATCCACCTTCGATGCCGAGCGCGCGGATGATCTTGAGCGCGGAGGTGCGGAGCATCTGGTATTCGCGGTCGGTGAGGGTCTGCGAGGGTGCGACGACGATGGAGTCGCCGGTGTGGACTCCCATGGGGTCGAAGTTTTCCATGTTGCAGACGGTTATGCAGTTGTCGGCGGCGTCGCGCATGACCTCGTACTCGATCTCCTTCCAACCGACGAGGGAGCGTTCGAGGAGGATCTGCCCGATGGGACTGGCGCCGATGCCGGATTGCACAACGAGATCGAGTTCGGGCCATGCATGCGCGATTCCGCCACCGGTTCCACCAAGGGTGTAGGCGGGCCGGACGATGAGCGGGACTTCCGGGAACCCGATCTCGTGGGCGAATGCGTAGGCCTCTTCCATGGTGTGGACGATGGCGGAGGTGGGTATCGGTTCGCCGAGGGCGTTCATGAGCTGGCGGAACTCGTCGCGGTCCTCGGCCTGGCGGATGGCCCTCAGGGGGGTGCCAAGCAGGCGGACGTTGTATTTCTCTAGGATGCCGGCGTCGGCGAGTTCGCGCGCGAGGTTGAGGCCGGTCTGTCCGCCGAGGGTGGGCAGGAGGCCTTCGGGGCGCTCGCGGGCGATGATGCGCTCGAGGACGGGTACGGTGAGGGGCTCGATGTAGACGGCGTCGGCGACTTCGGCGTCGGTCATGATGGTGGCGGGATTGGAGTTGACGAGGATGCTGCGCACGCCTTCCTCGCGCATGGCCTTGCAGGCCTGCGTTCCGGCGTAGTCGAACTCGGCGGCCTGGCCGATGACGATGGGGCCGGACCCGATGATGAGGACGGATGCGGGCTTGTTGCGGACACCCGATGGGGATGCGGGCAGGGATGCCCGCGG
>JBEIUO010000806.1:0-1634 GCA_040374335.1 Phycisphaeraceae bacterium | reverse complement strand
GCGCTGATGATCTTCGAGGGCAGGTTGTCGTAGTCCGTGGCCACGTTCCAGGTCCGTCCGTAGTTGCAGGACTCGTAGACCGCGGTGGGCCAAGTGCCTCCGAAGTTGATGTTGTGCATGAAGCCCATCAGAACGTGGCTCGGGTCGGCAGGGTCGACCGCGAAGGCCCTCGGGCGCCAGTAACTCATGATCGGCGCCCCGTTGATGACGGTGTTCCCCGTGGGCGAGGGAGGCCGAGCCAAGGTGACATTGGAGACAACCCAGCCGTCGGTGGTACTGAGGTTGAGTTTATCCGCCACCCTGATGATTGGCTGACTGTCGTAAGCGTCGCTGACACTGTGCTGCATGCCGATGATCACACGAACCCCGCCCGGCGCATCCGGATGGCGCACGATCGTGAATCCATGGATTTCGCGATGGGTCTCGTACACCTGCGCGAAGGTCATCGGTACGGCGGTGGGCTCGAGCCGGAAGATCCGGTGCCTTTCATTAAAGTAGATCTTGTAGTAGATGCCCGTGGCATCGACGGATGAATCCGCGACCATGAGCGGCACGTTCACGGTGATCGGCTCGCCTTCGCTGTTTGTGATGTTCGTGAAGACGCTCGACGTTACGCTCGGAGACGGGTCGAACTCGGGTCCTGTTCCGACGCTCGTGTCGAACGCAAACAGTCCGCACCCCGTCGCCAGCACCACCCTGCCGGCACCACGCGGGTCGAGCACGATCTGGTGAATCGAGTTGGTGTCAGCGGCCGTGCACGGGTTGAAGACCCGTGAGTTCCAGCGGTACGGATGCATGGACACGTGCGTGGACCCGACGGAGCCGCCAGCGTTGAGCCAGGCGAGCACCTGGCGCGGCTCCACCGTGGTGCTGCCATCCGAAGTCACCACCTCTCGGGTGCGGGTCATCGCCGTGAAGAGGCGCGCTGGCGTGGAGCGCATGTCCCGCACGAGCGACCCCACGAAGGCCGTCCTTCTCCAGTAGCCTCCATCCTTGGGGTGGACGTCCAGCAGTACCTCCTGGATGATCTGTGCCTTGGCCCAGCTCGCCCCGGCGTTCGGGGTCACGAGCAGACCGGCGTCCTGGGTTCCGATGAAGTATCGCCCATCAAAGGATACCAGCGGGCTCTGCATCTGGATGTTGGAGGCACCCTGCGAACGCCAGAAGAACCCGTCTCGACCTTGGTCCAGTGCATTGACGTAGTCGCTTCCGAGTTCGGAGAGGCTCAGCGCGGTGTCGAGGCTCTGCATGCTGTGCCCCACGGTCGTTCCGGGAGACGTGGGGGAATAGTCACGGAACTGGGTCTGCACATCCCGATCGCTGGAGAAGAGCACGCGGCGCGGTGCGTTGGGGGCGTCATCCCAACGCTGAACCCAGTGATCCCAGGCCAGGGGGGTATTCCAGATGGTAACCGCGCCGCGTGCGGGCGTGCCCCAGAGTCCCATCTGGGCTTCACTCTCGAAACGCGTCGTTGCGTCGCCCATGTTCTGCCAGGCACCGCCGACGTTCATCACGACGCCACCCGAAGTCACAACGCCACCCGAAGTCCCATTTACCGTCACGGCGATGTCATTGCCGCGCGCCTGCAGGGAGGTGTAGTGCATGCGGGGGTCGGTGGGTGGCTGCGTCGGGGG
>JBEIUO010000458.1:0-3310 GCA_040374335.1 Phycisphaeraceae bacterium | reverse complement strand
GTCGCTCCGGGTTCGCGCACCTCTTCGAGCACCTCATGTTCATGGGCACCGCACGCGTGCCCGGCAACCAGTTCGACGTCCTCATGGAAACCGGCGGCGGCGCCAACAACGCCAGCACCGACCTCCACCGCACCAACTACTTCTCGTGGGGCCCCTCGAAACTCCTCCCCACGCTCCTCTGGCTCGACGCCGACCGCCTCGAAGACTTCGGCCTCAACGTCACCCAGGAAAAGCTCGACAAGCAGCGCGACGTCGTCCGCAACGAACTCCGCCAGACCGTCGAAAACGCCCCCTACGGCAAGGCCGACGAAGCCATCTGGCGACTCATGTTCCCCACCGATCACCCCTACGTCACCGGCGTCATCGGCACCCACGAAGACCTCGAAGCCGCCAACGTCAACAACGTGAAGGACTTCTTCGCGAACTTCTACGTCGCCAACAACGCCTCCCTCGTCGTCGCCGGTGACTTCGACCCCGTCGCCACCAAGAAGCTCATCGCCGAACTCTTCGGCACCATCGCCCCCGGCCCCGCCATCTCCCGCAAGTACACCATCCCCTCCGAGCCCGTCCCCGTCTCCGTCCAAGGCACCAAGCGACTCACCGCCATCGACCAGGTCGAACTCCCCCGCATCCAGTACACCTTCGGCGGCCCCATCTGGTTCGCCCCCGGTGACGCCGAGCTCAAGCTCGCCGCCGCAACCCTCGCCGACGGCAAGTCCTCACGCCTCTACCAGCGACTCGTCATGGAAGAAGGCCTCGCCGCCGATGTCGACGCGTCCTTCCAGGGCTACCCGCTCGCCGGCATGTTCCAGATCAACATCTTCGCCAAGCCCGACGCCGACCTCGCCCGCATCGAACGCATCGTCGATCAGCAACTCTCCCAGTTCGTCCAGCACGGCCCGACCGCCGACGAACTCGCCCGCCACCAGGTCACCTTCGAACGCCGCGTCCTCGACTCGATGCAGTCCATCGAGAGCAAGGCCGACGCAATGAACGAGTACGAAGCCGCGTGGGGCGAGCCCAACGGCTTCAAGCGCGACATCGCCCGCTTCCGCGACGCCACCACCGACGGCGTCAAGGACTGGGCCGCCCGCGTCCTCCGCGCCGACGCCAAGATCGTCACCCGCGTCCTCCCCGAATCCCCCGAACGCGCCAAGTCCCCCCGCGACCAGGCCCCGTCCCCCGCACGCTCCGGTGACTTCGCTCTCCCCGCGCCCAAGTCTTTCACGCTCGCCAACGGCCTCAAGGTCCTCGTCTTCGAGCGAAAGGACCTCCCACTCGTCGCGCTCCGCCTCTCCGTCAAGCCCGGCGGCGGCCTCGACCCCCTCGACAAGCCCGGCCTCGCCTCCCTCGCCATGGAAATGCTCAACGAAGGCGCCGGCCAGTACTCCGCCACCCAGTTCTCCGATGAACTCCAGAAGCTCGGCGCCGAGTTCGCCACCGGCGCAACCGAAGAAACCCTCTCCATCTCCATGAACGTCCTCGCCCGCAACTGGGACAAGGCCGCGGGCCTCTTCGCCGAAGCCCTCCTCCACCCGCGAATGGACGAGACCGACTTCGCCCGCACCAAGGCCCTCCGCCTCGACGACCTCGCCCTCATGGACGCCCGCCCCACCTTCCTCGCCGACCGCGTCGCCAACCGCATCCTCTTCGGCGACAAAAACCCCTACGCCACTCCCTCCATCGGCGAGTCCGCCGCCGTCGAAGATCTCACCCTCGACGAACTCAAGGCCTTCCACAAAGCCGCCCTCTCCCCCCAGTCCGCGCTCCTCCTCGTCGCCGGCGACGTCACCCTCGAGTCCGTCCAATCCACCCTCACCCCCCTCCTCAACCCCTGGACCACCGACGCCCGCGCCACCGGCCTCGCCCGCGGCGAGTCCATGCGCACCCCCACCCACCCCGGCCTGCGACTCGCCATCGTCGATCGCCCCGGCGCAACCCAAACCGTCGTCCGCTTCGCGATGCCCGGCACCGTGATGCAAGACCCCCGCCGCGTCCAGCTCGGCCTGGTCAACATCATCCTCGGCGGCTCCTTCACCAGCCGCCTCAACCAGAACCTCCGCGAACGCAACGGCTTCACCTACGGCGCACGCTCCAGCTTCAACATGTGGCCCTCCACCGGCTCCTTCACCGCCGGCGCCAGCGTCGCCGCCGACACCACCGGCCGCGCCCTCGAAGAGTTCTTCGCCGAACTCAACCGCATCCGCGCCGGCGACATCTCCACCGCCGAAGCCGCCAAGGCCCGCGAAACCTTCCGCAACGACACCGTCCGCGACTTCTCCTCCCTCCGCGGCATGCTCGACGCCATCGGCCAACGCCTCGACGCCGGCCTCGACTTCGAACTCTTCGCCCGCGACCTCGCCATGATCGGCCGCATCGACGAGAAGGACCTCAACGAAACCGCCAACGCCGCCATCCAGATGAACCACGCCGTCCTCGTCCTCGTCGGCGACAAGGCCACCATCCTCGAACAAATCAAAGGCCAACGCCTCCCCGACCCCGAGTTCTACTCCCTCGACGGCGAACCCCTCCGCTGACCCCCCAACCCCCACCCCGCCCCCCATCAGGTGCCACGACACCCCGCCGCGCGTGGCAGCGGTCTCCAGACCGCTGGGTTTCAGCGGTTTTCCAACCGCTGTCCGTGTCGCACCCCCGACGCCACAACGCCGCGCACAGACCACATCGCTCCCGCTCTGCTTATGGCCTCCGGCCTATGGCCTATGGCCTTCTTCCTTCTTCCCGCGAGCGCGACCCCCGGTCCACCGCGCATAATGCCCTCCACGCCGAAGGTGTGGCAGAGGCACCACCATCACGTGTATGCAACAAGAGCACCACGTTCCCTTCTCCCTCCATGCTCTTCGCACGGCCCACAACCCACCCGCCTCTTCAGCCCGTTTCAACGGGCTTGCTCGCTTGTAGGGCACCGCTTCAGCGGTGGTATCGCAGCCATACGCACCCCCCTTCTCTCTCTGCCTCTTCAGCCCGTTTCAACGGGCTTCCAGTCTCGTTCGCCTTCAGGCGTACTCGCGCCACGCGTCATCACCGCGCCTCCCCGCATTGAAACCGAAACGGTTTCAATGGCACCCACTCGCCCCTCCGAACCACCCACAACGCACACCCCTCCCCGCAGCCTGGAAGGCTGCAAGTCAGTAGACGGGGGTCAAGCGAGTCCTCGAGCGCGACCCCCGGTCCTCCCCAAAACAAACCCTCCACCCCGACGTTGGGGCAGACCCCAACACACACCCCCATCAGGTGCCACCCTCGCCACCTACCGCGGCACGGACGCCAACCCCAAGGAACGCTTCCTCTT
>JBEIUO010000227.1:0-5130 GCA_040374335.1 Phycisphaeraceae bacterium | reverse complement strand
GAACCGGCCCTGGCAGAGCGAGACGAGGACGGCGGCGATGGGGACGCTTGCGGCGTAGGCGACGCCCTCGAGGAGATCGGGCTCGCCGAAGAGAGCTCCCTGCGCGAGGATGACCGTCAACATGATCGCGGCGAGCGCTGCCCCGGCGGCGCGGAGGCCCGGGGAGACTCGGACGAAGGCGACCGCGGCGGCACCGCCGAGCGCGGCGGAGACGACGCCGGCGCTCTGACCGAGCTTGAGCGAGGCGAGGGCAAGGACGAGGACCTGTCCCGCGGAGCCTGCGACGAGTGTCGCGGCGACAAGGCCGAGGCGCGGTGAGGCCTTGGCGAAGGTGTGCGAGAGCGCGAGGAAGATCGCGGTGCCGAAGACGCAGGCACCGGCGAGGAGTGACGCGTACTTCCAGAGTGGCCATGTGGAGGCGGAGCCCGCGTGGGTGCCGATGAATGTCGCGGCGATGAGAACGAGGAGGAAGGGGATGAGGCCGGCGCGACCCTCGCGGTGGGCGCGGGATGCGCCGACGAGTGCCGCGCCGAGTGCGGCGATCACAGCGACGTAGGGGAGGCGCTGGTCGGAGGCGATCGGGGTGGCAGTGAAGCCGTTGAGGACGGCGTAAAGCCCGGCGAGGACGGCGATGGCGAGGGCGGCGGAATCGAGGAGCCACCCGAGGCCCGACTGGGTGAGCGGGGAGGAGCGGCGCCACCAGATGATGGTAAAGAGCATGAGTGACGCGAACCCGGGCACAAGGGCACCGAGGGCGAGATGCCGGATCATTCCTGGGTCCATGGGAGACCTCCTGTGGGTGCGCAGGATAACCGCGACTCGTGGGCCGCGGTTATCCCGCTGAGGAAGAGAGAGAAAGACCCGCGTCGCCGGTTAGGGAGGCGCGGGCGTGGGTGATTACTTCATGCCGCCTTCGAGGGAGACGTAGACGGTGACGTCGTCACCGAGGGAGTCCTTGCCGTAGGTCATGCCGAAGTCGCTGCGCTTGATGATGAACATGGTCTCGAAGCCGGCGACCTTCATGCCGCCACGGCCGGCGCCGCGGCCGGTGTCGGAGACGGTGACTTCGACGGGCTTGGTGACGCCGCGGAAGGTGAGGTCGCCCTTGACGAGGTACTGTTTCTCGCCCTTGCTCTCGGCGGAGGTGCTCTTGAAGGTGACGGCGGGGAACTCCTTGGCGGAGAAGAAGTCGGCGGTGCGGAGGTGCTTATCGCGGCCTTCGTTGGCGGTGTCGACGGATTCGGCGTCGATGGTGATGTCGAGGGAGCTGGCGGCGGGGTTGGCTTCGTCGAGGTTGAAGGAGCCGGAGACCTTGTTGAAGCGGCCGTAGAAGTAGGCGACGTTCTGGTGCTTGACGCGGAAGACGACGGAGGAGTGGACTGCGTCGACGGTGAAGGCGTCGGCCATCGCGGGGGCGGTGGCGGCGGGGGAGGCGTCGGTCTGGGTCGAGAGACCCATGACAGCGGCGCCGGCGAGGAGGGTGCCGGTGAGGGCGAGGACGAGGCGGTTCATGCTGCGATACTCCGGCGAAAGGACTCGGTCATGCGGGCACGCGAACACCGCGTGCGGGATTGATCAGTCGTCGGCGCGTTCGAGGGAGCGCGGGGGGTGACGGGCTTTGAGGAGGAGCTTGCTGAGGAGGAGGAGTTCGTCGGCGCTCATGTGGGAGAGCTGCTGGCGGTGGCGTTCCAGGACGGGGGTGTGCATGGAGACGAGGAGGTCGGTGCCCTTCTGCGTGATCCGGCAGTGGACGACGCGACGGTCTTTGTCGCAGCGGCAGCGTTCGGCGAGGCCGGCGGCTTCGAGGCGGTCGACGAGGCGGGTGATGTCGGGGACCTGGGCGACCATGTGGTCGCGGATTTCATGGCACATGCGGCCCTGGTCGCCGGCTCCGCGGAGGATGCGGAGGACGTTGAAGGTGGCGATGGAGAGGCCGAAGGACTTGAAGAGGCGTTCGAAATCGGCGTCGAGCATCGAGGCGGTGCGCATGATACTGAGGTAGGCCTCTTGCTCTGCGGACTCGAAGGGCTGGCGCTTGCGGATTTCTTCTTGGAGGGACTTGGGTGGAGCGGTGTCGGTGTTCATGATTCCTGCGTCAACAATAAACGTGTGAACGAGACATGTCAAGACGACCATAATGGACTTGGCGGGGGGCGTCTTTGGCTCCTACGATCCTACCGTGACCCAAACTGCACCCCATCCCGTTGCCCCTGCGGGGGCGTCCAAGAGTTACCCGCTTGTTCCCGATGCGCCCGCGGCGGCGATTGCCCCGGAGGGGATGCCGATCGTGCTGGTGTTTCTGGCGGTGGGGCTGGGTGCGACGGCGGGGGCGTTGATGCTGAACCCGATCGCGGGGTATGCGGTGGGGGCGTTGACGCTGGTGCTCAATGTGTGGTGCCTGTGGTTTTTCAGGGACCCTGCGCGGCGGATTCCCGGGGATCCGGCGGCGGTGGTGAGTCCGGCGAACGGGCGGGTGGTGGCGGTGGATCGGATGCCGCCGCCGGCGGAGGTTGAGGTGAGCCCGGAGTTTCGGGCGACGTGTCTGCGGATCAGCATTTTCATGAACGTCTTTGACGTGCATGTGAACCGGGCGCCGGTGCAGGGGCGGGTGGTGCGGGTGAAGCACCAGATGGGGAAGTTCCTGAACGCGGCGTTGCAGAAGGCGGCGGAGGAGAACGAGCGGTGTTCGCTGGTGATGCGGACGGAGGATGGGCGTGAGGTGGTGGCGGTGCAGATCGCGGGGTTGGTGGCGCGGCGGATTGTGTGCCGCGTGGGGGACGGACGGGAGCTTCGGAAGGGGGAGCGGTACGGGCTGATCCGGTTCGGGTCGCGGGTGGACGTGTTTGTGCCGGCGGGGACGGAGCCTGGCGTGAAGATCGGTGACAAGACTGTGTCGGGGGAGAGCGTGATTGCACGGCTTGCCCCGGTTGGTCGGTGATGAGGAGGATGTATGCCCTTTGTGGGACCGAAGCTGAAGGCGTTTGCGGGGGAGCCGGACGTGCCGGTGTGGGCGTTGATCCCGAATCTGATTACGACGATTGCGCTCAGCTGTGGGCTGGCGTCGATCTATTTCTCGATGGGTCAGCGGTTTCAGCCCGCGCTGGGCGCGATCATCCTGTCGGGGATCTTTGATGTGCTGGACGGGCGAGCGGCGCGGATGCTCAAGGCGAGCAGCCGGTTCGGCGCGGTGCTGGATTCGCTGTCGGACTTTCTGTCCTTCGGCGTGGCGCCGGCGGTGCTGGTGCTTCAGCATGATCTGATCAAAGAGGACGTGTTCGGGCTGGCGGCGGCGATGACGTACGCGATCTGCGCGGCGATCAGGCTGGCGCGGTTTACGAGCGCGGCGTATGCACCGGCGCGTCCGGATGCGCCGTCGTCGGCGTTCTTCACGGGGATGCCGAGTCCGGCGGCGGCGGGGGCGGCGATGATCCCGCCGATGCTGATGCAGTCGCAGACGCTGGCCCCGCTGAATCTGCACATCCGGCCAGGGTTGGTTGCGGTTCACCTGGTGGTGATCGGGTTGTTGATGATCAGCCGGCTGCCGATGTTCTCGATCAAGAAGATCAGGATCGCACGGGGGCTGATTGCTCCGCTGCTGGTTGTGCTGGGGCTGATCGTGGCCGCGGCGGTGAAGGATGTATGGCTGACGACGGCGACGTTGGCAACGCTGTACCTGTGCCTGATCCCGTTCGCGTGGGTTTCGCGACGGCGGGAGAAGGCCAGGCAGGCGGCGCAGGTCTGAGCGGGTCGGTGGTGTGGGCGGGGCTTACTGCAGCAGGCCGAGGATGGTTGCGGTGATGGCCAGGAGCGCGGCGATGAGGCTTTCGCCCGCGACCAGGCCACTGGCGAGGGGGATGCAGTACAAGCTGCCGGTGCGCTTGTGGAGCTTGCTCCAGACCCAGGCGATGACCGCGCCGATGGTGAAGGCTAGGCTGTTGTAGAACGGGAGCATGAAGGCGAGGCCAAGGCCCGAGGCGCTGGGCATGTACTGGCGTGCCTTGGCGGGGAGGAGGCGCTCGATGATCGGGAGGATGATGCCGAACGCGGCGCCGACGAGGATGGCGATCTTGGCGGAGTCGGGGAGGGAGTCGAGGCCCTTGGTGAGGACCTGTGCGACCTTGGCCCAGGTCTGGGTGGCGGGGGCGGGGAGCTTCTCGAGGACTTCGCGGGTCGGGACCATGAGGTACCAGATGGGGACGATGGCGAGGGTGCCGAAGAAGACGCCCCAGAACTGAGCGAGGAACTGGCGGCGGGGGTTGGCTCCCAGGAGGTAGCCGCTCTTGAGATCGGTGAGGAGGTCGGCGCTGCTGCTCGCGCTGTTGGCGGCGATGCCGGCGCTGGCGAGGTTGGGGATCATCTGCTGGGGCTTGAGGACGGCGAAGATCAGCTGCATGACCTTGCCCATGGCGCCGATGGGGGTGGTGTCGGTTTCACCGGTAGCGCGGCTCGCGACCATGGAGAGGACGAAGGACATGGCGATGGCGATGAGGCCGGCCCACCAGGAGATGTCGAACGCGACCATCTGGATGATGAGCATGGCGATGGTGATCGGCGTCATGCCGATGACCATCCAGATGAAGGGGACTTCGACCTTTTCGAGTTCGGCGGCGGAGTCAGCGCTGACGCCCGAGGTGCCGGGCTTCTTGGAGAACGCGCGGAGGATGGTCTTCCACTGGAAAGCGAGCGACACGAGGCTGGCCATGACCATGAGGGAGGTACCGCCCCACAGGCCCCAGCGGGGGAAGTGGTAGAGGGTGCCGCCCGCGATGAGCTCGATGCTGGGGACATAGTTCTCGACGGCCTTGTTGGCTTCGTCCATCGCGACCAGTTCCGGGCCGAGCCACATGAACAGGATGATCGAGCCGGCGAGCATCGAGAGGCTCACGCGCAGGCCGACGATCATGCCGGCTGCGACGAGGAGCACGCTGGTATCCACGGCGTACCCGTAGATCCCGCGACCGTTGAGCTTGGCGAATCCGTCGTGGGGGAGGTGCTCGGGGATGGGTCCGCTGACGATCTCGACGCCCTTGGTGGGGTCGTTGGGGTCCACGGGCTTGGTCATCCAGGGGAGGAATGAGCCCAGCACGCCCCAGACGCGATCGATCAGGGGGATCATGCCGGTGCCGGTTC
>JBEIUO010000346.1:0-3976 GCA_040374335.1 Phycisphaeraceae bacterium | reverse complement strand
CAGGTTCAGTTTTTCCCGCAGGAAGAGGGTGCGTTCCGCGCCGCGACTCCGACGCTGCCGACGTCGTACAACTTCGACAGCTACGGCGCGTGGGCGTCGATTGATCAGTTGGCGCCGGGCGTCGATGTGTCGCTCGTGAACTTTGAGGGCGGGCTCGTCGGCGATCACGGGCGGGCGTTCTTTTCCGGCGCGTTCAACCAGCCGGGGCGCGTCTTCCAGGCTGCGCTGCATCCTTCGACGCAGGGCGGTCAGTATGGATGGGTGCGGGTGGACTTTGATCCGCCGGTGATGTCGTTCGGCGGGTGGACGTACGACGATGGCTCGGGGATTCGCAACGCGACGCGGCTTCGGCTGATCGATACGGACGGCGTGGAGCACGTGTCGCCGATCATCGACGCGAATCCTGGGACGGCGCACGGGATCGACGGGTTTGTGGGGGGAGTGTCCTGCCGCGGCATCGTGGCGGCGGTGTTCGAGGACTTCGACGTGAACAGCGGGGTGTACACGAACACGACGGGGATGGAGCGGGACTACTTGCAGGTGGGGCCGGTGGTGCCATCGATTTCGCCGCCGGTGGTGAACGCGTGCGCGGTTGGGAGCGTGACGCTGACGGTGGCTGGGGTGCCTTCGTCGAGCGTGGTGCGCTGGCTGAAGGATGGCGTGGAGATTCCGGGCGCGGCGGGAGGGTCGCTGACGCTGAGCCCGCTGTTCGCGCACGACGCGGGGAGCTACACGTGCGAGGTGCTGGACGGTGAGGGCGTGTGCGGGACGGATCTGACGGCGCCCGCGCGGGTGCTGATCTGCGGGGCGGACTTCAACTGCGACGGCGGTGTGGACGGCGACGACGTGATCGCGTTCTTCGGACTGTGGGACGCGGGCGAGAGCGGCGCGGACTTCACGGGCGATGGTGGTGTGGATGGGGACGATGTGATCGGGTTCTTCGAGAGGTGGGACGCGGGCTGCTGAGGCCGTTCGCTCCTCGCTTCGAACCGATGCCCCACTGGCCCGCTCCGGTCACCTGATGGCATGCCCTCTGCGGCCCTCCGATTTCTGCTGACCCGACCTCAGACGCGCCGATGGTTCTGCATCGAACCCTCGGAGCGCCTGCTTGAGCCTGTCGCAATCATCCGTGAATCCGCTTCGGCTCTTTGCTCTCGCCTTGGGACTGACCCTCCCTTCTCTCGCGCTCGCGCAACCCGCGCAGTTCGCTGATCTCGGCGCCATCGCCCCGCCCCAGAGCGCATGGACGTACCAGCAGGTCCCGATTCCTCCCGGCGCCATCCGCAACGGTGCGCCGGGCGAAGCCCCCGAGGCCCTCGGTGTGAAGTGGTTCCGCTTTGAGATCTCGTCGCCCATCGCGGGGACGTCCTACCTGGACATCGACACGCAGGCGCGCGGTCACGGGCCGGCCGCGCCCGGCGACTTGTTCCTCGCGATGTTCGACGCGCAGGGCAACCTCATCGCGAGCGACGATGAAGACGGCAGCAGCCCGCGCGGCTACGCGCCCGGCCTTTCCTTCGGATCCGGACAGGAGCGGCCCCGGCTGTTCGTCGAGGTGCTGCGTGGACAGGACGGCGCCGAACTGCCCGCCGGCGTGTACTGGATCGCGCTTGCGGCCGGACCAGCGGACCGCGTTTCGCTCGGCAGTTCCGGTTGGACGATCTCGACTTCCGCACGATTGCCACTCGGCCTCTACGCATGGGGAACCTACGAGGTCGCGATCCGGCCGGTTGTTGGCAACACCGCCGCGCCGCCGACCCCTTCGAACAACGTGTGCGCAATCGCGCTGCCAATCTCCGAGGGCGACCCCGCCTGGAGCGGGACCAACCTCGGCGCCGCGCCGGACGCGGGGTTTCCCTGCCGCGGACCCCTTCGGGCCCTCTGGTTCAGCTACACCCCCAGCGCGACGGGGTACGCGGAGGTTGAAGCAAGCGACGATGGTGGAGAGTCGTCCTGGCCTGTGCTCGCGCGGCTCGCGGCCGGTTGCGGCGGACCGCTGGGGCAGTGCGACGAGGGCGACATGGGTGCCGAGCCCTCGTTCGCGAGGCTGGGCTTTGCCGTCGTTCAGGGGCGGCCCGTTCTGCTCGGACTCGCTGTGAATCAGGGTCAAACCAGCAGCTTGTCGCTCCGAGTCACGTTGCGCCCGCCCCCCTGCCAGATCGAGCCGCCCGCCGGCGCGGTCGAGGAGAGCGAGGCGGTCTGTGGCTCGAACCTGAACGGCGGGTGCGGCGTGCAGCCCCCTGCTTTCGACGCCCTCGTGCTCGGCCGCGCGGTCACCGGCCGCGTGTCCGGCGTACCCAGCAGCCCGGACTCGGACTCCTTCGAGTTCTCGCTGGCGGAGCGGTCGGTCGTCACGCTGCGTTTCGCGGCACAGTCCCCAATCACCGCGAGGATCGCGACATTCGGTTCGTCGAGCTTCTGCTGGGGCGAGCCCAGACTGATCGAGACGGCACGGAACTTGGACCTTGCCTGCTTCCCGCGCCAACGCTCGCTGGAACTCCCCGCCGGGCGATATCGGCTGACCATCGACCCCGCGTACTTCGACGGGTACGCGTGCAGCTCCCCCGACTTCTCACGGTACTGGGTGCGCGTCGATGCCACCACGGGTTGCGCAGGGGATTTCAACGCCGACGGCGAGCGCGACGGAGACGACGTCGTCGCGTACTTCCAGGCGTGGGACTTGCTCGACGCCGCGGCGGACCTCACCCTCGACGGACGAATCGACGGGAGCGACGCGAGGCGATTCTTCGAGCGCTGGGACTCCGGCTGCTGACCCACGATTCAAGCCCCTCGCCATCGGCCGAGGCATCACCGCTCCCCAAGCCGACCGCCCCGCGCGCACTTGGGCGGCGCGGCACGCCCGCGAGCGGGTGGCCAAGCCTCGCGAGCAGCCGTTCGGGGCCGTCCGCGCCCGTCCGATCCCACAGGCTGAACCGTTATCGGTGCTTCTCTCCGGAGCGAGAGGAAACGCGAGGTGATCGTCGCAAAGATTTCTCCAGAGAAGCCAAAGACGATGTTGACCGTGGTATGAAATCCGATAGGCTTGGGTTGGCCGATCTGCGCCGTGTGCGTTCGCCATAGGAGCTTTTCGATGAACCGAGCCTCTGCCGCATTTTCGCGTCTCTCGCCCTTGGCCGCACTGCTGATGTGTGCCGGGACCGCCGTTGCTCAGCCGGTGCTGGTGATTCACGGGTTGGGGGACGACCTGTCGGCGGACGGGAGCAAGGCCGCGGGGTTGGTGTTTGACAACTCGGTCGAGGAGTATGTGACGTACGTGTGGGAGCGTGGGGTTGGGTACACGCGGGTAAATGGGCTGGGGTTGAGCGCGGAGCCGGTTCGGGGCTCGAGCGACCTGTCGGTTCTCGCGACGGGGAAGCTGAACGACGCGAACTGGGGGAACCTGAACTGCTTCGCGGGGTACTGCGCGTTCGGCGATTGCACGCTGGGCGAGCCGCTGCCGCCGCCGAGCCCGTGCCAGATTCCGTACATCGCGCACAGCTGGACGAGCGCGACGGGGTGGGTGAACGCGGGGTCGATCGATCGGATCCAGGATCCGGGGACGGGGCGTTTTTACGGTGGGACGCGGTGCGACTCGAGCACGAGCTCGGCGAACGATTTGTCGGGCAACGGGCGGTACATCGTGGGCGGGGCGTGGACATCGCCGCTGCTCAACTCGAGCGGCGGTCCGTCGTTTGGGCAGTGCGGCGATCTGGAGGCGTTCATTACGGATCGGGTGACGGGCGTGGTGTCTCGTCTGCCTGTGCAGCCGGGGACGACGACGTCGCGTGCGGACTCGGTGAACAACGACGGCACGGTGATCACGGGGTACGACTACGGCGAGATCATCGATCCGGAGTTCGGCCCTGGCGTTGGGCGGCGGATCTGCGTGTGGACGAACGGCGTGCAGACGCTGATCGACGATCTTTCGAACGCGTTCTCGAACTACCCGGTGAACGGGGCGGGGACGGCGATCGTG
>JBEIUO010000614.1:0-2594 GCA_040374335.1 Phycisphaeraceae bacterium | reverse complement strand
GTCCGTACTCGGGGAGGCGCTCGTTGAGGGTGGCGTGCCAGTCGGCGGGGTGGTGGCGCGGCGTGGCGGTGTGTGCGCAGCCCGGGAGGAGGAGTGTGAGGGAACCGACGAGGGCGATTGCGGCACAGGCGAGGTTGGTTCGCATGGGGCCGAGTGTACCGGGTGCATGCGGAAGGGTGGGCCCGAGTGCGGGGTTACTGCGGGGAAGGAGCGGGCTTGGGTGTCGCGGGGACGGGAACGGGGGCGGGGACGGGCTGTCCGGCGGGGCCTTTGGTATCCGGGCCGGGGACTTCGAAGGTGAGGGAGGCCCAGGTGCTCTTCCACTGCACGTCCTCTCCGGCGGCGGCTCGCTCCATACGGACGGAGCTGAGCAACCAGGGGCCGCTTTCGGCGAGGGTGAACGTGACGCGGCCGTCTTTGTCGGTTCGAGCCTTCTGCCACTCGCCGGGTTTGGCCTTGGAGCTGGCACCACGAACGAGGGCACCCTCGACTGGTTTGCCGTCGGCCAGGAGAACGAAGGAGGCCTTGTCTCCGGGGGTGGAGGCGTAGGGGTCGGCATCGGGGATGAGTTCGAGCTTGAGGCCGACGGGCTTCTTCCAGACTTCCGCGGCGTTGGATCGCTCGCAGCAGATGAGGGACTTTGCGCAGCGGGAGAAGGCTTCCTTGGCGCTGGCGGCGCTCTCGCCGAGCGTGGCGCGTTGCTCGATGATGGCCTCGAGTCCCTCGTCTTTCAGGTAGCTCTCGAACTTCTCGGCTTCGAGTTCGATGACGGACGCGGAGCTCTCGTAGGCGAGGACGTGAACGCCGACGGTCTTCAGGCGGAGCAGTCCGGCGGGGTCGCGGCCGTCGATTCCCGGGAGGTCTTGCGTTCCATCGGGGCTGATCGCGACAAAGCGAACGAGGCGGTTGGGGTCTCTGGGACGGGGTTCACCGGGGAAGCCGTCGCCGACGCGGAGCTGGACTCCGAGTGCCGCGCCGTTGTCGGGGCGGAACTGCGCGGGCTGGATCCAGAACTCGTGCGCGGCGGCGGAACCGCAGGAGAGGAGGAGAAGTGCGAGGGCGATGATCTTGTGCTTGTGCATGGGGTGGGTTCCGGCGGGCGGAGGTGATGCGGGATGGACGTGAAGCCGGCGCAGGCCCGGTGGGGCGTGCGTCGGATAGAAGAACGTGGATCAGTTGGGGGAGCCGGGGATGGGATCGGCGAGGTAGGGGAACGATGCGGAGAAGAAGGAGTCGTCGATGTATGCGCCGTCGGTGAAGGGCAGGTTGCCCTGGGGAGCGCATCCGTTGGGCTGCCCGGCGTCGGGGGAGAGAACGCCCATGACGGCGCGGAGGGAGATGTCGACGACATCGTCGCCGGGCCGGCGGCCGTTGGGGTAGCCCTGGAGGTCTCCGCCGAGGACGCCCATGCGGCTCTGCATGCCTCTGGGGCGGATCGCGATGCCGCCGCTCATGGCGTCGGTGTTGGTGTTGAGTCGGAGCATCTCGGCGCCGGTGACGTTCTGGGGCTGGTTGAGACCGGGGACACCGGTGAGGAAGACGGCGACGAGATCGTTGCGGGGCGTGCACGGGGGCGTGACGCCGAAGAGGACGTTGAGGAGCGCGGGGAGGGTGGGGTTGGTGACGTAGGTGAGGAACTGGCCGTCTGCCGAGGGCGGATTCGCGTTGAACTTGTTCTTGTCCTTCAGGCCGATGACGACTTCGTTGACGAGCGGCATGGCGAGGCGCGAGACCTGGATCCACGAGCCCTGCTCGGCGGCGGGCTTGGCGAATGTTGGGTTGGTGGTGAGGACGCGCGAGCGCGGGAGGCTGGCCGTGGTCCATGCGCCGACGACAGGATCGGCTCCGCTCTTGCCGCGGAGGAAGGCGGCGGGGATCTCGATGATGATGGAGGTGACGTTCTTATGAACGAGCGTGTCGACTTCGCCGCTCTCGGGGCCGAGGGGGTTGGTGTTGACGAGGTCGAAGATCTCGCCGAGGTTGACGACGAAGGGGTCTTTGCGCTGGCCAACGAAGACGCGTCCGGTGAGCGTGGAGCCGGGGAGCGCGATCTCGTAGACGTGGTTGCCTGCGTAGGCGGGGTAGTTGGGGATTGAGCGGGTTCCGATGTTGTCGGCGGGCTTCTTGAAGACGAGCGATCCGGACGCGGCGTCGGCGACGGGGGTCGCGACACCGGCGTAGCGGTCGCCACGGACGAGGGAGAGCGAGTAGGTTTCGAGCACGTTGAGGGCTGCGGTATCGTCGCGGCCTGGGCCGATGGGGCCGGCGTTCACGAGCGGGATCGAGACGTTTGCCCCGGCGATGTTGAGCGCGATGTCGCGGTTGATGGTTGCGAAGCGGAAGGAGAAAGTGAGGTCTTCGCGGGCGTCGCCGTTGTTGTCGACGTGGATCTGGTAGAGGGCTTCGGGGTCGAGCGTGAAGTAGTTGGGGCCGCCGTAGGGGTCTTGCAGCGGGTAGTAGTTGGCGACGATGGTGACGTAACCGCTGCGGCCCGGTTCGTAGCTATTGAACATGTAGAAGTCGGTGGCGTCGGTCTTGGGGATTTTCTTGATAAAGGGGGCTTCGGAGTGGCTTGATGCGAGCGCCACTGCGGC
>JBEIUO010000445.1:0-3368 GCA_040374335.1 Phycisphaeraceae bacterium | reverse complement strand
TGGATGGCGTCGAGTTCGGCGAGGGAGTCGGAGGAGGTGAGGACGCTGTCGACGAGTTGGACGGCGTCGCGGTTGATGCGGTCGATGTCGGCGATGGCGTTTTGAAGGAGCATGATGGCGACGGCGGCGCCGCTGACGAAGCAGGCGACGAGGAGGCCGATGCGGATGAGGAGTTTGCGCCGGAGCATGTGGGGGGCGGGGTGGGGAGGGGCGGGGTCAGGAGAGGGCGTTTTCGCGTTCGCGTTCCTGGAGATCCTTGGGGATTTGGAGTTCTTCGAGCTTGCGGTAGAGGCTTGAGACACCGATGCCCAGGTGCTGGGCGGTTTCGGTTTTGTCGTAGTTGTGGCGGCGGAGGCTGTAGATGATGTGCTGGCGTTCGAACTGCATGAGGGCCTGCTTGAGGTCTTCGCCGGTGTCGGCGGCGGACTCGGTGGTGGCGAAGGGGAGGTCGGAGAGTTCGATATTGCGGCCTTCGGCGAAGATGACGGCGCGTTCGATGACGTTCTCGAGCTCGCGGACGTTGCCGCGCCATTCGTGGTTGAGGAGGGCACGCATGGCGGCGTTGCTGACGCCGGTGACCTGCTTGTTCATTTTGTGGGTGTACTTGTCGAGGAAGTGCTGGGCGAGGAGGGGGATGTCCTGGCGGCGTTGGCGGAGGGGCGGGAGTTGGAGGCGGACGACGTCGAGGCGGTAGAGGAGGTCTTCGCGGAAGTGGCCTTCGCGGCACTGGGTCTGGAGGTTTTGGTTGGAGGCGGCGATGATGCGGACATCGACGGGGCGAGGGCGGGTGTCGCCGACGGGGACGACGACGCGTTCTTCGAGGACGCGGAGGAGGGAGGACTGGACCTGGATGGGGAGGGTGGAGATTTCGTCGAGGAAGAGGGTTCCGCCGTTGGCGGCTTCGAAGTACCCGATGCGGTCTTTGATGGCGCCGGTGAATGCGCCCTTGCGGTGGCCGAAGAGTTCGGACTCGATGAGGCTTTCGGGGATTGCGCCGCAGTTGACGGCGATGAAGGGCTTGTCGCGGGTGATGCCGTTGTAGTGGATGGCGCGGGCGAAGAGTTCCTTGCCGGTGCCGGACTCACCGACGATGAGGACGCTGGTGCTGACGGTGGAGAGCTTGCGGACGAGGGCGAAGAGGCCGGCCATGGAGGCGGAGTCGCCGATGAGGTTGTGGAAGGTGGACTGGGAGGCGAGTTGTTCGGTCATGATGATGCGATTGCGGCGCATCTCACCGAACTCCAGGGCGCGACGGACGCGGATGAGGACGTCCTCGAACTGAACGGGCTTGAGGAGGTAGTCGGCGGCACCGGATCGCATGGCGGCGACGGCGCTTTCGACGGTGCCGAAGGCGGTGAGGACGATGACGGGAGTTTGGGGGATGATTTGCTGGAGGTGTTTGAGGAGGGTGATGCCGTCCATCACGGGCATGCGGATGTCGGTGAGGACGAGGTCGAAGGCCTCGGCGAGCGCAGCGTCGTAGCCGGCTTTACCGTCGGGCGCGGAGACGACCTTGTAGCCTTCTTCGGTAAGGAGTTGGGCGAGGGACTCGCGGAGGAGTTCCTCGTCCTCAACGAGGAGGATTCGGGCGTTGGCGCGCGGACTCGACGGGGTGTTGGTCATTTTTCGGGGCTCTTGAGGTACTGGTCGGGGACGGTGAGTTCGGGGCCTTCGAGTTCCCAGAAGACGTTGACGATCCACCAGCGATCACCGTCTTTGAGGAGTTGGATGGAGTTGATGCCGCGGATGTAGGGCTGGGGGTCGGTCTGGTTGTGGCGGGATTCGAAGGTGCTCCAGACCTGGGCGATGTTGCCAAAGGACTCGGTGCGGCGGGCGACTTCTTTGTCCATGAAGCCGCCCTTTTCGAAGTAGTTTTTGTTGAGGGCGATGTAGTCGGAGATGGTGACGAACATGGCCATGGCGCCACCTTCGGGGGTGCCTCGGGCGGGGATGAGGCGGGCGTCTGGGGAGAAGAGGGAGCGGTAGCGGTCCCAGTCGCGGGGTTCGCCCTTGTTGCCGGCGGGGAGCTTGTAGAAGGCGGCGAGGATGGCGTCGACGGAGGCGACGTCTTCGGCCTTGGGCTTGGGCCAGTCGGCGACGGGGTCACCGGGGGAGAGGCCTGGGTGGCCGGAGGGGAGTTTGCCGGAGGGTTGGTGGGCCGGGGGTTGGGCGGGCTGCTTGGGTTCGGGCTGCTGGAGGGCGGCGGTGGCACAAGCGAGGAGGGAGAAAGAGAGGGTGAGGACGGACTTCATGGGGGGCTCCAGATTCCGCGCGGGCGCGGGTCAAAGCGAAGAAGTGCAAACTCCGTGCCCGGATGGAGAGGGCTCCGGGGGCTGGAAACCGGCCTAGGAAATGAGGGTATTCCCAGAACTGGGAAGGCGAGCGAAATGGATTCCCGGACGGGAGAAGAAGCCCCGGGTTAGGGGGTCAGTTGTCGGGGTAACGCTCGGGATTGTGGGTTTCACCGTGGCAGGAGAGGTAGCACTCGCCCCTGAAGGTGCCGGTGTCGCGGAACTCGAGGCGGCCGGAGTTGTTGGGGAAGACGACGGAGGTGGCGAAGTTGATGAGGTGGGAGTTGCCGGTGGGAGAGCCGACGCCGGAGCTGATGCCATGGGAGTCGTGGCAAACCCAGCAGGGGGTGCGTTCTTCGACGATGTGTTTGCGGTGTTCGGAGAAGGAGCGGTCGGAGAGGATGCTGGCGCGGTCGTGGCAGCGGTAGCAGAGGGCGTAGGTGGAGGCGCTTTCGGAGGTGTTGTCGATGAGGGAGTAGCGGGAGACGAGGAGGCCTTGGAAGGATGAGCCGTGTTCGCCGGAGGTGGTGCCGGAATCGGAGGCGTGGCAGTCGGAGCAGGACATGGTGGAGGAGGTGGTCCAGCCGGGTTTGAGGCTGGGGACGTCGGAGGCGCGACCGGGGCCGCTGACAGGGTGGAAAGAGATGGCGGACTGGCTCATCTGGAGGCGGAGGTTGTTGGAGGCGTGGCGGCGGGGGGATGGTGGGGGCGATGGGGTTGACGTCACCGTGGCACTTGAAGCAGACCTCGTGTTCGGCGGTGGCGACGAGGAGGGGGGTGCCGGAGAAGCTGACGCCTTCGACGCGGCCGAGGCGTTGGAAGGCGGTGTGGCGTGGGCCGGAGAGGGATGGGGGCGTGGCGCCGGTGCCTCGCATCATGGTGTGGGGGTCGTGGCAGGAGGTGCAGGAGGCGTGGGAGTGGGCGTTGCCGGGGGGGTCGACGGGGCTGTCGGTTTCGTGAGCGAAGGCTTTGTGGACGTCGCTGGAGACGTTGAGTGCGCCGGGGGTGTTGCCGTCGTGGCAGGAGAGGCAGGTCTGGGTGGCATTGTTTCGGCGGAGGAGGTAGGGGCCGCTGGGG
>JBEIUO010000761.1:0-1863 GCA_040374335.1 Phycisphaeraceae bacterium | reverse complement strand
TGCTGATCGGCGTTGTGGTGGTCGGGCTCGTGCTGACGGCGAATCTGATCGCGAGCAAGCGGACCCACCAGGACTGAGCGCGTGCGGCTCGGCGATCTTGGTGTGTGCGAGCGGTAGCGCGGAAGGAGAGACTCCATGCTTCGGCGAGACAGGTTGCGTCCGCTGGTGGTGTTGAATGTGCTGTTGGCACTTGCCGTGGGAGTGACGGCGTGGTCGCGGCCACGGGCCGTTGCGCAGGGGGAGGGTGGCGGCGAGACCAAGCGACTGCGTGGGGAGTACACGCTGGTGGGGGCGAAGACGAACCAGGGCGGGGCGAACGCGGTTTGGATACTGGATTCGGCGAACAGCGAGATGGTGGTCTTGAAGTGGGATCAGACGCGTCAGGTGCTGATCGGGGCGGGGTACCGGAACATCGCGGGCGACGCGCGGCAGTCGCCGGGTCGCTGAGGAGGAGGAACGATGAGCACGGGCGAACGATCGGGCGGCGGGGCGAGCGTGTCACTGGCGGTGGCGGCGGTGAGTCTGTCCTGCCTGCTGGGGTGGATGTGGTTTGGCGAGGGGAGTCGGTCGCAGGAAGCAGAGGCGGGGATGGTGTCGCAGGCGGGGGGCGTGTCGATTCTCTCGAGCGAAGTGTCGAACGAGGAGATCGTGTGCGTGCTGGATTCGCGGCAGGATCAGCTGCTGGTGTACCGGTTGGACGGGCGGGACGGCGTACAGCTTCTGCAGCGTGTGCAGGCGGCGCAGTTGTTCCAGGACGCGCGGGCGAAGGCGACGGGGCGGAAGTAAGAAGGGCGAGAACCACGAATGCCGATCTTTCCGCTTCCACAGTTTGAAGCCGACCTCAAGGAGCAGCTCGACGAGGAGGACCGCAAGGTGTACGAGGCGCTGAAGGCGCCCAAGACGCTGGTCGTGCGGTTCGGGTCGATGAAGATGGTGGGGGAGTTTCCGTACTCGGGGGATGTCTCGCCGGGGTGCGGGAGCAAGATCGTGGTGCGGACGCATCGCGGGACTGAGCTGGGGGAGATGCTGACGAGCACGTGCCCGAACTCCGGGTGCGGGAAGAGCGTTTCGCGGAAGGAGATGCTGGGGTACATCCAGAACTCCGGCGGGCGCGACTACCCGTTCTACCAGGATGGGAAAGTGGTGCGGATCGCGACCGTGGAGGACATGGACCGGCAGTCGCGGATGGAGCAGTCGCGGCACGGGCTCAAGATGGAGGCGCGGGCGATCGCGGAGCGGATCGGGTCGCACGTGAAGATCGTGGATGCGGAGCCGATCCTGGGGGACGAGACGCTCACGTTTTATTACCTGTCGGAGGAGCGGATCGACGTTCGGGACATCCACCAAGCGTTGAGTTCGCACTACAAGCGGCGGATCGAGCTGAAGCAGGTGGGGGCGCGTGACGAGGCGCGGCTGACGGCGGATTACGAGCGGTGCGGGCAGTACTGCTGCTGCAAGAACTTCCTGAAGGTGCTTAAGCCGGTGTCGATGAAGAGCGCGAAGGTGCAGAAGGCGACGCTGGATCCGCTGAAGATCTCGGGTCGGTGCGGGCGGCTGATGTGCTGCCTGCGGTACGAGGACGAGACGTACGAGGAGTTGAAGAAGAAGCTCCCTCGGAAGAAGAGCCGAGTGGGGACGCCGGAGGGTGACGGGATCGTGATGGACTCGCAGATCCTGACGCAGCTTGTGCTGGTGTTGTTGGATGATGTGGGACCGGACGGGAAGGATCGGCAGGTGGCGATCGCGGTGGAGGATCTGACGCCGCCGAAGAACGAGAAGGCCCCGGTGCGGGCTGCGCCGGTGGAGATGCCGCGTGGGCCGCGGCCGCCGATGCAGCGTCCACCGACGGCGCCGTCGGGCGGG
>JBEIUO010000571.1:0-2758 GCA_040374335.1 Phycisphaeraceae bacterium | reverse complement strand
CCAGGCCGCGATCGATCGCTCGATGATCGAGCTCGACGGCACGCCGAACAAGGGCAAGCTGGGGGCCAACGCACTCCTCGGCGTGAGCATGGCCGCGGCGCACGCGGCGGCGGCGGCAAGCCGCATGCCGCTGTGGCGCTACCTCGGCGGCGCGGGCGCGCGCAGGCTGCCGGCCCCGATGCTCAACATCATCAACGGCGGCAAGCATGCCGACAACAGCGTGGACTTCCAGGAGTTCATGATCCAGCCCTGGGGCTTCGATACGTTCGAGGATGGCTTTCGCGCGGGCGTGGAGATCTACCACGCGCTCAAGAAGGTGCTGCACGACAGCCACCTCTCGACCGCCGTGGGCGATGAAGGCGGCTTTGCTCCCAACCTGAAGAGCAACGAAGAGGCCCTTCAGATCATCGAGAAGGCGGTGGCGAAATCGGGGTACAAGTGGGGCGAGCAGATTTTTGTCGCTCTCGATCCCGCCACCAGCGAGTGCTGGAACGAAGCCGCAGCCGATGGCAAAGTCGGCTACAAGATGTTCAAGTCGACGAAGGAAATCGTGTCGAGCGACCAGATGATCGACATGTGGGCCTCGTGGTGCGCGAAGTACCCGATCCGGTCGATCGAAGACGGCTTGGCGGAGAACGACTGGGACGGCTGGAAGAAGATCACCGAGCGGCTGGGCAGCAAGGTGCAGTTGGTCGGGGACGATCTGTTCGTGACCAACAAGAAGTTCCTGCAGAAAGGCCTGGACACCAAGAGCGCGAACGCGATCCTGGTGAAGGTAAACCAGATTGGCTCGCTGAGCGAGACGTTCGAGGCAGTCAACCTCGCCCTGCGCAACAAGTACGGGGCGATTCTGAGCCACCGCAGCGGCGAGACCGAGGATTCGACCATCGCCGATCTGGCGGTGGCGACCAACTGCGGCCAGATCAAAACCGGCGCCCCGTGCAGGAGCGACCGTAACGCCAAGTACAACCAGCTGCTCCGCATCGCTGAAGAACTGGGTTCCAACGCGGTGTACGGCGGGAAGATGTGGTCCAGAGGCTAATCGGCACTTCGGCCACACACCTCCGCAATAGAACTGAATGTCGTCAGAATCCCCGAAACAAGGGCCGGTGGCCCGCTGCGCGACCCGCGCAGGCCGCCTAGGTAGACCCCTTAGTAGGTAGTTCCCCGGCGGAGTGCTTGACGGAAGCGAAGGCAGAAGCCGGGAAGGCCGATCCCACAAGGTCGTTGTACCTCTTGGGGGCTCCATGCCTAGAACTGAGAATCGGTGTCTATTCCTCGCGATTGCTGTTGGCGGCGTGGCGGGCACCGCTTGGGGGCAGGATGCCCAGCCGGTTGACTCGGTCACCTCGGCCGAGATGTTCGAAATGAACGATCCGCCCGACCTGCCAGGCCACGACCGCGGCGCACGGACGCCCGCTGAACGCGAGTCGGCAGAGGAGCCAGCGCCCGAAGCGGAGGCTCGCGACTGGTTCGGGGGGAAGGCCTGGTTCGAGTGGTCCACCATGACCGGTGACTGGGGCGGAGCTCGCACGAGCCTCGAAGAGAAGGGGCTCTCAGTCGGCGGCAGCTACACCATGGACTGGGGCTCGGTGTGGTCTGGTGGTGTGAACAAAGTAGCCTCGACGATCCACCTCTGGGACATCAACGCGACGGCGGACCTCGAGAAGATGTTCGGATGGAAGGGCGCCACGATCTTTGCGGACGGCTGCTTCACGCAGGTGCGTGGCGGCTCCCGCGATGTCGGCGACTTCCACGGGGTGAGCAACATCGACTCGGGCAAGAACATCGGACAACTGGCCGAGTTGTGGTACGAGCAGTGGCTCTTCGAAGACAAGCTCCGCCTGAAGGTCGGCAAGATCGACGGGAACGCGGAGTTTGCCTTCATCGACGCGGCGTCCGAGACGCTCAACGGCTCGATCGCGATGCCCGCCACGGCGTGGGACCTTCCCACCTACCCGAACCCCGCGACCGGCGTCGTGGTCTTCGTGTACCCGTCCGAACGTTGCTACATCGGCGGCGGGGCGTTCGATGGCGCAACCGCGGATGGCTGGGACACCGGCAACCGCGGGCCGGATCAGTTCTTCGGCGACGACAAGTCCGACGCATGGTTCTTCATTGCTGAAGCCGGATTCACCTGGGACGAATGGGGCTCGATGGGCGGAGGTCGGTTCGCGGTCGGCGGTCACATCCACACCGCGGACTTCGCCGAACTGAACGGGAGCGACACCGAAGACGCAACCGGAGCCTACGTGCTCCTTGAGCAGCAGGTCTGGCGCAAGGGTGCGGAAGAAGAGAACGCCGACAAGGGCGTCTACCTCTTCGGCCTCGCCGGGCTCGGCGACAGCGACGTGCACGAGGTTGAGGGCCAGCTGATCGGCGGCGTGATGTGCCGCGGCCTGTTTGAAAGCCGCCCGGACGACTCCTTTGGGTTGCTGTCCTCTTGGCTGATGCTGAACGAGGACGCGGGCTTGGAAGAAGACGAAGTGGTGATCGAGGTCCTGTACAAGGCGCAGATCACGCCCTGGATCAGCGTGACGCCGGACGTGCAGTTCGTCATCAACCCGGGGGGCACCGAAGACGTCGAGGACGCGGTGCGTGGCGGGGCCCGGTTTGAACTGGTGTTTTGAACGACGGATGGGGATCGCTCATACTCGCAAGGAACTGACTTCATGAACATTCGTACGAAACTGATTGCACTCTGCGGCGTGGGTCTGTGCGCCGTGGGATCACTGGTGGGCGTGTTCCACTACTCGCT
>JBEIUO010000575.1:0-2751 GCA_040374335.1 Phycisphaeraceae bacterium | reverse complement strand
GCCCCAACAGGGCCGCCCGGCGCTTAGGATCGAGTCAATGGTGGACCCTTTCGCGACGCGTGGTGGCGATCGCGGGGGGGAGCTCGAAAAGGTGGTGAAACGTGTTCATCGATCGCGAACCCCCGTCCGAGGAGATTCCCCCGAGTCCGCACGCAGTTATCTCGCGCGTCTCTCATCCCTCCCGGGGTGGGGCCGCCGATGGACATGCTGCCGATGAAGCGAACCCGGTTCTCGATTGGTTGGACCGGACCTCTCGACTCAACGCGCAGTTCTTGCGCCACCTCTCACTCGTCGATGAATCACTCGCGGAATCACTCCCCTCCGTGTACCCTGAGAAGCCCGGCAGGGCACGTCTTCGCCTTGCCCTCTTCATGGAGTACGCAGCCGAGCAGAGGCTCGGCCCAGGCGAGGTAGCCATGCTGATGGGACGCGCGAGCGTCCTCCTGGATGGTGCCCTCGACGCTCTCGTCTCCGTTGCATCGGGCAAGGCCGCCCGGTGCAGAACACTCGCAAGGAAGCTCCAAGCCGTCCCACCCACGCGCCGCCGGCGCGCCAGGTGAAGGAGCGCGAGTCATGTCCTGTCTCGAAGCCCACATCGCCACGCTCACCGATGCTTACCCGCGCCTCGTCGCGTTCGCGCGATCCAAGGTGGGTGACGCCCTCGCCGAGGACATCGCGCAGGAGGCCGTCATGCGCCTGCTGCGGTACCGTGGAATCGAGGACTCACAGAGCCTCTCGCTTCTGCTCACCATCGTGCACAATGTCGCCTGCACCTGGGTCAGCCGCGAACGCCGCAGTTCCGTCTGGCGCGAAGAACTCGACGCCCAGGACACGTCCGCCGCTCCCCGCCGCGATGTCGGCGCGCCGCAGATCCAGGAGTGCTGGCGCGGCCTGAACGAACGCCAACGCGAGGTGCTTCTGCTCACCGAAGTCAAAGGGCTCACCGAGGAACAGGCCGGGCTCGTGCTCGGTGTCTCGCGAAGCGCCGTCGGCGCCCACCGCCGGGCCGCCCTTGAACGCATCAAGAATGTCTGCGGGACGCGCCGCGAAGCCTGCTGAGCCGTCCCGTCCGGATCCGTGTGTGGCTTACCCCCGCACAACGCCGGCGGCGATTACGTTGCGTGCCTTGCCCTTGAGTTTGCGGCCGAGGAACGGTGTGTTCCAACTCCGGCCCGCGAGCGTCTCACGCGTGAGCGTCCACGATGCCTCGGGATCGATGACCACCACATCCGCCGGCCCCCCGGCGGTGAGCTTCCCGAGGCCGAGCGCATCCAGCCCGCACAGTTTCGCGGGTTCGATCGTGAGGAGCGCAATCAACCTCGCCCAGCCGATCAGCCCCGTGTGAACGAGCGCCTCCGCGTACAGCGGCAGCGCGGACTCCAGCCCTACGAACCCGAAGGGCGCCTCCTCGAACGGCAGCGATTTCTCGTCGAAGCTGTGTGGGGCGTGATCCGTGCCGAGCACGGTGATGGTTCCGTCCGCGATGCCCAGTCGCAGCGCGTCCACGTCCCGCTGCTCGCGCAGCGGCGGGTTCACCTTGCCCATGGTGTTGTAGTTGTCGCACGCCTCGTGGGTCAGGTGCAAGTGGTGGGGGGTTGCTTCTCCCGTGACGTCGACCCCGGATGCGCGGGCACGCCGGATAATGTCGATCGTTTCGGCCGACGAGATGTGCTGAACGTGGTACCGGGCGCGCGAGCGTCGCGCAAGCCGCACGTCACGCTCCACGATGATCTCCTCGGCTTCGCGAGGCCAGCCGCCGAGCCCCAGCCGCGCGTACACCGAGCCGGCGTGCATCGCCGAGCCCTTCGTCATCGTGGGCTCTTGGCAGTGCTGCATGAACACGCGACCAGTCGCCGCGACGTTGGTCAGCACCTTCGCCATCATCCCGGCAGAAGCGATGCAGTCCCCGTCATCGGAGAACGCTACCGCGCCCGCCGATGACAGCAACTGAATCTCGGTCAGTTCCTCGCCCTTACGACCCTTGGTCGCCGCGGCAACCGGAAACACCCGGCAGCTCCCCGTGTGGTGTGCCCGGTCGTAGACAAACCGAACGATCTCGGGTGAGTCCAGCGCGGGTGAGGTGTTGGGCATGCAGCAGACGGAGGTAAATCCGCCGGCGATCGCGGCCCTGGTGCCAGTGGCGATGGTCTCCTTGTGCTCCTGCCCGGGTTCACGCAGGTGAACGTGGGGGTCGATGAGCCCCGGCGCAACGATGCAACCCCGCGCGTCGATGTGGGAACACCCGGCGGGCTGGGGCAGCTTGGGGCCGATGGCGGCGATGACGCCTCCATCGATCGCCACATCGAGGACCTTGTCGGTATTGGAGGCGGGGTCGATGACACGACCGCCGGAGATGAGGATCTGGGCCATTGGGGGGAGGATACCCGCGGGCGACCCACCCCGGCCAACGAAAAAGCGCGCTCGCGACGGTTGTCGTCCAACGCTTGAGCTGGGTCTCGGAGTGCCACCCGAGCGTTTCTTGGAAGGCGTTAGGGTGGTCGCGACTGAAGTCTGCTGCTTCCTCGGGTTCCGAGGCCGCCTCGATGTCGCGTGCGGTCGAGAGTGGTGAAGGGAGACGATGTTTGTACGATGGAGGAGTGAAACGCCGTGTCCCCGTGCTCCATGATTCAGCCGAAGTCACCCAAGCCTGGATCGAGACGTCACTCGGGCGGCCAGTGCGCTCGTTTGAGAGTTCGACTCTGGCAAACAGCAACTGGGGCTCGCATGCCCGACTCGAGGTGTTGCTCGCCG
>JBEIUO010000219.1:0-5244 GCA_040374335.1 Phycisphaeraceae bacterium | reverse complement strand
CCTTCTGGACGGATCCGGGCCGCGAGCAGATGAAGAGGCTCTCGCTGGCCTCATACTTGTCGACGACGACTTCGAGGTCTTCGCCGACCTTGGGGACCTGGTCGTCAGGGAACTGAGGGCGGGGGATGACGCCGAGGCTCTTGGGTCCGAACTCGAGGAAGATGTCGCTGGGGCCGACGGAGACCACGCGACCGGTGCGGCGCTCGCGACCGGCTTCCACGACCCGGGGGCCGCGGATGGCGGGCTTGGCTGCGCGGGCCGCGTTGGCCGCTTCCATGTCCTTCATGGCCGCGTCGATTTCCGCGTTGACCTCCGCGGAAAGCTCGGTCTGGGGGGACACGTGGGAAGAACTGATGGGCTGCTCCGGCTGGGCGTTCATTGTGTGGTGCTCGAGTACGAAACAGAGGTCGGCCGATTCGTCATGGTCCCGGCGGGCCGTCACCTCTCTGTGCGCCGGGAAGGGGAAATGGTAGAAGGGAGGGGATGAGAAGGCCATTAGCGTTGGATGCAATCGGGGGGGAAGGCGGACCGATGGGGCATAGGTCGTATGTGTCCCATAGGTCCCATCCGTCCCATAGGACCAATAGGTCATAGAGGACCTATGCGACTCCTCGCTGCTGCTCGCCCGACCGTCCTCCCCCAACGAAAAACCCCTCGAATGGTTTCCCATTCGAGGGGCGAGTCATTACGTGTAGCGGGTCGTGTCATCTCCGAGGAGCATGACCCGCGATGTCACCGAGCCCAGAGGGCTTAGCGGCGACGGCGGCCAGCGACGAGACCAGCGAGGCCCATGAGGGCGGCAGCGCCGGGGGCGGGGACGTAGCTGATCTCAACGAGACCGGCGACGGAGGCCGCGAGGGGGGTGTTGACGGTCGTGAGAGCGCCGGTGTCGGGGTTGTTGTAGCCCCAAGCCACGCCACGGAACTGGTTCGGGGCGGTGCCGCGGAGGCCCACGCCAGCGGCGGGGACGTCGAAGGAGACGGCGCGGCTGGTGTTGACGACCGAGGGAGCAACGAGGTCGAAGCCGTAGTAGAAGAGAGCGATGGGGTTGAGGACGTTGATGGAGGGCTGGCTCAGGATGTTCTGAGCGCAGTTGATGCCACGAGAGCCGTCAACGTTGTTCGCACCGGTGCCCGTGCCCGGAGCGTTCGGGGCGGTGCCTTCGGCGAAGTGCAGGGTCGACGAGCTGGTGCGGTGAGCGACGACCGCGGTCACGGTGCCGCCGCCGAAGTCACGGCCGAGGTCGGTGGCGGCGTTGAGGCCGTCAGCGAAGTTCGGGTTGATGTTACCGGTGGCGTTGAAGCCAGCGATGTGCGCATCAGCCGCGACGAGGCCGGAGACCGAGGGCTGGTGGCGGCTGGAGTTCAGCTTGTCGAACGCCGGATCGCCCGCGGAGGGGACGAAGCGGACCATCGAGCGGGCGAGCACGCGGACGGTCGCGCCAGCGGTGTTCACCGACACGGCAGCGCCGTTCGACCAGGTCAGGCCGCCGTCGGTCGAAACCTGGGTGGAGAACTCGGTGACGCCACCGAACGCGGTCGCCGTAGCCGTAGCAACAGCCAAGAGAGCAACAATATTCTTCATTTCTCAATCTCCTCGAAAGTCAGTTAGGGGGTTGACTCAAACCCGTTTACGCAACAGAACGAACAACTCGTTCCTGACCCGCAGTAAGAGTACCCGCAATCGGGGCAACTGCAATAGCTTTTTGATCCCCAACCCCGCATTTTTGTGGACACCCGTCAGTCTGTGAGGCATATTCCGTTGCCGGAACCCTCACTTACAGGACCTTGACCCCTCCGAAGTGCCTATTTCGCTGTGAGTTGGGGTAAAGGCAGGGGTTTGCTCGTGCTCTCGGAGGGGTCTGTGTCTTCATAGAAGGTTCACGGCCCCTGAATAGGGCGCGTATCCCCCGGAATCGGTGCCAGGCCCATCCGCTCCCGCTTCTCCGTCCACTCCGCCTGCTCCCGCTTGTTCCCCGTCGCGATATCACCGATCGAGGTGATCCCCCCGTTCTTCACCGATTCCCGCAACGCCTCGATCTCCAGCCGCGACAAGTGCACCGACTCGAAGTCGTAGTCGCGCCACGCTTCCACCGTCAGCGGCACGATCGGAGCGATCAGGTCGAGCATTGCTTGCGCGTACACCCGGATCTCGTACTGCGCGTGCGAGTCCAGCCGCAGCGACAGGAACCGCATCACGTTGTGCAGGTCGCACTTCCAGTACCACTCGGTGTACACGTTCACCGGCAGGCCGATCCGCGCGAGCTCGCGCGACACCCCTTGTTCGGTGAGCGCGATGTACTGCGCGTACAGGCTCTCCACTTGGTTCACGTACCGAAGGAAATCCTCCGCCGTCTTCACCTGGGCCGCGTCGTCCGCTGCGAAGGTCTGTTCGCCACCCTGCCGGTTGTTCTGCGACTGCTTGCGCACCGCGTCCAGCGTCGGCACGTAGAAGCGGTCCTGCACGATGGAGTACCGCGCGGAGTACTCGTTCACGTTGGCCGTGCGGTGGCGGATCCACTGGCGCGCGATGAAGATCGGCATCGCCACGTGGAACTTGAACTCCACCATCTCAAACGGGGTCGAGTGGCGGTGCCGCATCAGGTAACGGATGAGCCCCCGGTCCTCGTTCACCTGCTTGGTGCCCGCGCCGTACGACACTCGGGCCGCCTGCACGATCGCCTGGTCCGCGGTCGAGCCCTGCGGCACCAGCCGGGGCATCGCGTCGACCAGCGCGATGAACCCGTGGTCCAGCACGCTGACCTCGCGCCGCCCCGCGCCGCCCATCACGTCCACCATCGGGCCCTCGGGGGCGACCTCGCGCACCGTGGAGGGGGGAAGCCCCATCGGCTTCGGCTCAAAGGCGCTGGGAACGGAGGGTCCGGTGGGGGGGAGTGAACTCATGCACTGAGCGTACACCGGCACGGCCTTCAAATACGCCGCCAACACCTTGGAATCGAAGCGAAAGTCGCTGCTTTTGAAGGGCAAGCGGGTTGCGCGCGGGCCGCCCTCGCGCCAACCTGTCGGTTGCCCCCAGAGCTCATCGCGATCGCGGCTTGGCGACCAGTTTCAGCCGACACTCGCCGAGTTTCTTGACCCTTCGGTAGGAGATCGAGACCTCGTCGCCCGGCGAGAAGCCCGCGAGCACGCGGACGAGCTCCGCCTGGTCCCGGACCGGCTTGTCGTCGATCGCGGTCACGACATCCCCTACCTTGAGGGCCCCCTCGATGAACTGCGGCTTCATCAGGCGCGTGACGATGACCCCTTCCCCTTCGCCGGCGTCGATCTCCAGTCCCAGGCTCGCCATGCCGGGTTTGATCTCCTCTGGCACTTCGGGCAGGGCCCTCACCCACTCCCGGAACTCGCGATCGAACTCCTTGGGCGTCAGAGCCAAGACCGCCTGGAGCGAGGCCAAGCCGGTTGGGTCGTCGGCGTACGTGGCGGTGTAGTGGGCGTACCACTCCTTCAGCTTCCCCCGTTGGTGGAGGAAGAGGAAGATGGCGCGGGCCTGGGCGTAGTGGGCGAGGGGGACGGTCCCCGTGAACTTGGTCTGGGAGACCTGGACGAACTGATCTATCTTAAAGAGCTTGCCGATCTTCTCGCGCCGCTTGATCAGGTTCGTCCGCCAAGAGGTCGCCGGGATGATCTGCCCCTCCGGGCCAAGGTCGTAGTCCTCCACGAGGCTGCAGAGGCCCTCCATCACCCAGACCGGGTGGCGCTGGCCCAGGCGGGTCATTGACCGCCAGTGCAGGATGTGGAAAAACTCGTGCCGCAGCGTGCCGCCGAGATCCATCGCGATCAGTTGCTTGTTGTCGTGGGTGTACGCCCCGCCGATGGTGGAAAGGCCTTCGAGGGCTTCTTGGCCGTACCGCCGGGCGACCCAGGTTGTGAAATCGTCACGGGTCGGCAGGATCACGCTGACCCAGGCGTCGTCGTGCTCCCCTGTCGAGTCGATGATCCCGGGGATTACATCCGTATTCGCCCATTCGGCGAGCCGGGCCATTTCGGCCCGGGCGGCCTCGAATGCCGCGGGGTGGAAGGCCGAGCGGTAGGTGAGGCGGAGGCGGTCGTCGGTGGAGGTGGCGTACCCGTCCTTGTACTGCTCTTCGAGCCGCTTGACGTCGGCGTCGCGGCGGGCTTTGAGGATGGTCTCCCAGTTTTCGACGAGGGTCTTGTAGTTGGGGTCCTGGCGGGCGGCGTCCAGCATGGGATCGGCCTGCATGTAGCGGAGGTCGGTGAAGCCGTGTTCGACCGCCTTCACGAGCCATTCGCCGGCTTCCTTGGGGTCCTCCTGCAGGGCCCGGGCGCAGGCGAGGTTGTAATAGACCACGAAGTTGCTGGGGTCCGCGGCCAGATGCTTGCGAAGCAACTCCTCGGCCCGGGCGTAATCACCTCGCTCGAACGCGGCCCCGGTCTCCGCGACCAGGGACTTGACGGTGATCTTCTCGGCCGGCGGGGATGATAGCTGGGGTTGGTCCTGCCCGAGCGCGGCGGGGGCGAGAGCGATCACCAGGGCGATCGCGCGGACGATTGGGGAGGGCGTCCTGAGGAGGGGCATCGGTGAGAGGTGCTACGGGTTGGGGAGCGACCAGGATGCGGCCATGAGGGATATCGCCTCGGGGTAAGCGAGGCACTCCTGTTCGAAGACCCGGGCCGCGAGGGAGGTGGGGGTGTCGTCGGGGAGGACGGGGCAGGTCCGTTGGAGGATGACCCGGCCGTGGTCGAACTCGCTGTCGACAAGGTGGACGGTGCACCCGGAGATCCGGTCGCGGGCGGCGATGACGGCCTCGTGGACGTGATGCCCGTACATTCCCTTGCCCCCGTGCTTGGGGAGGAGGGAGGGGTGGATGTTGAGGATCCTTCCTTCATAAGAGGAAGGGACGTTGAGGTACTTGAGGTAGCCGGCGAGGGCGACGGCCTGGATGCCGGCGTCGCGGAGGGTGGCCTCGAGGCGATCGGCTGGGATTACCCCTGGGATGATGGAGCAGGGGATGCCGAGCGCGGCGGCGCGGGCGACGCCGGGGCAGTCGGCGGATGCGATGGCGAGGAGGATGGAGGCGTTGAGGGAGTGGTTGGCGCAGCGGGCGGCGAGGTTGACCATGGTCCGGCCGCCGCCGGAGAGGAGGACGGCGAGTCGGCGGGGGGGAGGGTAGGGGGGGTGGGCCATTGGTTAGACGGTGGCGTGGGAGGCGAAGGGGATGGGGGAGCCGGAGCTGTCAACGGAGACCATGGTGAGGGTGGCGCT
>JBEIUO010000363.1:0-3850 GCA_040374335.1 Phycisphaeraceae bacterium | reverse complement strand
CCACCAGGCGACCCCAAGCAGGGCGAAGAGGCGGACGGAAAGGGGTGGGGTGTCTTTCATACGGGGTGGCCTTGCCCCGCGCGGGGGTCGCGGGTCTACTCTTCGGGCCGTTTGCACGTGGGTTCACGGTCCCGGTGTCGGGACTCAGCATACACGACAGGAGCGGAATGTCATGGCGTCTTCAGGTGTCTTTCGGATCGCGGTCATCGGTGCGGGCGGGATCAGCGGAGCGCATGCCGGAGCGGCGAAGGCCAGCGATGGTCGCGTGCAGATCGTCGCGGTGGTGGACCCGGTCGCGGAGGGGCGCGGGAAGCTCGCCTCGGACTGGGGCGCCCAGTCGTTCGACTCTGTAGCATCGCTGCTGAAGGCCGTGGGCGCCGGGCTTGAAGTGGACGGCGTTGTCGTCTGCACGCCCCCCAGCGTTCGCGTAAAGATCGTCGAAGCGTGCCTGAAGGCCAAGCTCCCGGTGCTGAGCGAGAAACCCCTCGCCCACACGCTGGCGGACGCGAAGAAGCTCGCGTCTCTCGTCGCGAAAGCGAAGAAGGTCCCCGCGTTCGTCGCGTACTGCCACCGCTTCGCGCCTCCCGTCAACACGATGAAGCAGTTGCTCGCCGACGGCAAGATCGGCCGTCTGTCCCGGTTCGAGAACGCGTTCGCGTGCGATCTCCCGGGCCATGAGGGCAAGTGGTTCAGCGACCCCAAGAAGGCCGGCGGCGGTGCGTTCCTCGACATGGGGAGCCACTCCCTCGACCTCTTCCACTACATCGTCGGCCCGGCGACGACCGTCGGTGCCGTGCTCGACCACAAGTGGAAGAAGCGCACCGAGACCGCTGCGACCGTGCTCGTGAAGGGCACGAAGAAGGCGGGAGCGAACGTCCCCGCGGGGGTCGCGGGCACGATCATCAGCGGCTGGGCCGAGACCAGCCGCTTCACGCTCTCCCTCGTCGGCGACAAGGGCATGCTCTTTTACGACTACGAGCAGCCCAACCAGCTGGTCTTCAAGGACCTGCTCGGCAAGGCCGAGATGATCGAGGTTGCTTCGCACGACTCTCGCTTCATGCACCAGCTCCTGGCCTTCGCGAACGCCGTGCAGTCGAAGAAGAAGAGCCAGCTCGCCACCTTCGCCGACGGCCTGGCCGCCGCCTCCATGAACGACAAGGCCCAGAAGCTCGCCAAGTAAACGCGGGGAACCACCACAGAACGCGGGGATCCGGGTCGTCTGGCTTGCCAGAGCCGCGCCGGTACCGCTACGCTCTGCGCGCCGAGGGTGCCCGGGAGAGTCCGGCGGCACACCGGCCGAACTCGGAGTCCACACGATGTCGCACGCACACGGAGCCTCAGGCGCGGGGCGCGAACGCCTCCCGGTCAGCATCCACCCGTCCTCTTCGCACGCCAGCCGCGCGGTCGCCGCGGAGATTGCCGCGCTGATCAAGAGCAAGGCCGCCAAGGGCGAGCGGGCCGTGCTCGGGCTCGCAACCGGCTCAACGCCGCAGGCGGTGTACGAGGAACTGGTCCGCCTTCACCGCAGCGAGGGTCTGAGCTTCGCGAACGTCACGACGTTCAACCTGGACGAGTACTACCCGATGCAGCCGGGGGAGCTGCAGAGCTACAACCGCTTCATGCGTGAGTACCTCTTCGACCACATCAACATCCCGGCGGGTCACGCGAACGTGCCCGACGGCACGATCGAGCGCACCCGGGTCGGCGCGTATTGCGAAGAATACGAGAAGAAGATCCGAGACGCCGGCGGGATCGACATCCAGCTGCTGGGCATCGGCCGCACCGGGCACATCGGCTTCAACGAGCCCGGCTCGCCCAAGGACAGCCGCACCCGCCTCATCACGCTCGACAAGGTCACCCGCATGGACGCCGCGAGCGACTTCTTCGGCGAGTGGCACGTCCCCCGCAAGGCCATCACGATGGGCGTGGGCACCATTCTCAGCGCCAAGCGAGTCCTGCTCCTGGCCTTCGGTGAGCACAAGGCCGGCATCATCAAGCGTTCCGTCGAGGGCGATATCTCGACCTCCGTCTCCGCCAGCTATCTGCAGGAACACCGCAACGCGACCTTCGTTCTCGACCCCGCGGCCGCCGCCGAACTCACCCGCGTGAAGACCCCGTGGCTGCTGGGCAACGTCGAGGAGTTCGGCCTCGCGTGGGACGCGCAGCTCATGAAGCGTGCGGCGATCTGGCTCGCCATGACCCTCGGCAAGCCCATCCTCAAGCTCACCGACGAGGACTACAACGAGCACGGCCTCCAGGAACTCCTCAGCGCCAAGGGCGGCGCGTACGACATCAACATCGAGATCTTCCGAGGCCTCCAGTCCACCATCACCGGGTGGCCCGGCGGAAAGCCCGACGGCAACCTGAGCAAGACCGAGCAGACCCCCGGCGGAGAGGTCTTCCCCAAGCGCGTCGTTCTCTTCAGCCCGCACCCCGACGACGACGTGATCTCCATGGGCGGCACGTTCATCCGCCTCTGCGACCAGGGGCACGACGTGCACGTCGCCTACCAGACCAGCGGCAACATCGCCGTGTGGGACGAGTCCGCGCTGCGTCACGCCGACTTCGTCCGCGAGTTCGCCGCCGCGTTCCCGCAACTGGGCAAGGACGTCGCCGCGAAGATCGAGGACGGCGTGCAATCCTTCATCGCCCACAAGCACCCGGGTGAAGTGGACTCCCCCGAACTCCAGAAGATCAAGACGCTGATCCGCCGCACCGAGGCCCGCGCCGGCGCGAAGTACTCCGGCGTGAAGCCCGATCACATCCACTTCCTCGACCTCCCGTTCTACGAGACCGGCCGCGTCAAGAAGAAGCCCATCGGCGAAGAAGACGTCCGCATCACGATGGAACTCCTCGAGAAGGTCAAGCCCCACCAGATCTACGCCGCGGGCGACCTCTCCGACCCGCACGGCACGCACCGCGTGTGCCTGGCGGTGATCACGACCGCCCTCCACCGCCTGCGCGACCGCGACTGGATGAAGCAGTGCACGGTGTGGCTGTACCGCGGTGCGTGGCAGGAGTGGGGCCCGGAGGACATCGAGATGGCGGTGCCCCTCGCTCCCGACGAGGTGGTCCGCAAGCGTTTCGCGATCTTCAAGCACGAGAGCCAGAAGGACAAGGCGCTCTTCCCCGGCCCCAACGACCCCCGCGAGTTCTGGCAGCGGGCCGAGGACCGCAACCGCAACACCGCGAAGATCTACGACAAACTCGGCCTCGCGGAGTACGAAGCCATCGAGGGCTTCGTCCGCTGGAAGCCCAGCACCTCCGACGGCTCCCTCCAGTCCCACTGACCCCATCGAGAACACGCCATGAACGCTCCCGCTGTCTGTTCCTGGTCGCTGCGGCCACAGTCCCCCTCGGATCTCGTCGAGAAGGTGCTCGCCTGCGGCGCACGCGCCGTCCAGCTCCACCTCGACCCAGTCCGTTCCTTCGAATGGCGGGCTGACGAAACTGCCGGCCGTCTCCGCGTCGCCGGGATCCGCATCGTCTCGGGCATGATGTCCATGAAGGGCGAGGACTACTCCACCCTCGACACCATCAAGACCACGGGCGGCGTCCGCCCCGAGGCCACCTGGCCCGACAACCACCGCGCCGCCGAGGGCAACGCCATACTCGCGCAGCGCTTCGGCCTGAACCTGGTCACCTTCCACGCCGGGTTCCTCCCGCACGACCGCGCCGACGCCGAACGCCAGGCCATGGTCGCACGCCTCCGCGAAATGGCCGGGATCTTCGGCCATCGCAACGTCCGCGTCGCCTTCGAAACCGGGCAGGAGAGCGCTCCCACACTCCTCTACGTCCTCGCCGAGATCAACGAAACCCTCCCCCCCCACCACCGCGTCGGGGTGAACTT
>JBEIUO010000502.1:0-3069 GCA_040374335.1 Phycisphaeraceae bacterium | reverse complement strand
TCATCATGACCGACGCCGACGTCGACGGCAGCCACATCCGCACCCTGCTGCTCACGTTCTTCTTCCGCCAGATGCCCGAGCTCATCCGGCGCGGCCACATCTTCATCGCGCAGCCTCCCCTCTACCAAATCGCCAAGGGCGGCCGCACCAAGTCCATCTCCTACGTGCTCAACGAACGCCTCCTCGAAGACGCCCTCACCAACATCGGCCTCGAAGACGCGGCGCTCAGCATCCGCGACCTCTCCGGTGTCACCGAGCGCGGGGGCGACGCGAAGGAGCAGTCACGCATCGAGGGCCAGAACCTCAAGCGCGTCATCCACCTCCTCCGCCGCATGCACGAACTCGTCGAGATCGCCGAGCGTCGCGGCGTCCGCTTCGTCAACGTCCTCGAGTCCCGCGCGCAGGATCCCGAAGGCCAGCACCGCCTCCCCACACACCGCGTCACCTGGCGCGGCGGCGAACGCCCCGCCTGGAGCGAGGCACAGGCCCACGAACTCGTCACCTCGCTCAAGCTCCGCCTCGGCGATGTCGCCGTCGACCCACAGGGCGGCCTCGGTGAACTCGCCACCATCCGCGAACTCCACGAGAACCGCGAGTTCGAACGCATCTTCGCCGAGCTCGGCACCCTCGGAATCCCCGTCACCCCCACCTCCTTCGCGGGCGCGCAGGGCGAAGCTGTCACCGGCGCCAAACTCCCCGCTCGCTTCGCGTGGCTCACCACCGCCGCGGCGGTCGCACAGGCGACAGCCGACGACGACGTGCGGGCCGAAAGCGGCCGCACCGCTCCCAACGCCTCCACCTCCGGTGTTGTCGAGGCCGCGAACCTGATGATGATCCTCGAATCGTTGAAAGAGATCGGCCGTCGCGGTCTCGAGGTCAAACGCTTCAAGGGTCTGGGCGAGATGGACGCCTCGCAGTTGTGGGAAACCACCATGGACCACGCCCGCCGCACGCTCCTCAAGGTCACATGGGACATGGGTTCCGCCGCGGAGCAACTGTTCACGGTGCTCATGGGTGAAGAAGTCGAGCCGCGCCGCAAGTTCATCGAGGACCACGCCCTCGAAGTGCGCCGGCTGGACGTCTAAGTCCGAAAAGCGTCGTGTGGGTTATTCCGGTTGCGCCCGCCGCACCACGCGGGCCCGGGCCGTATTGACCGCACGTCGGTCCTAGGGCTCGATAAGCCATCCCGCCCCGTCGATGACTCTCGGGTACGCACCGGAGTTTCACCACATGGCGCTTCCGCACCAGCCCAAGTCGTCCGCCCAACCCATCGGCCGCAGGCCCCAGCAGATCCAGGCCTCGGACCGTCCCAACACCATCGGCCTGGGTCAACGCGAACTCGAGGCCCTACTCGGCGAGATGGACAACACCGAAGGCACGGCGGCACAGCACAAGCGCGAGTTTGCGCGCTGGCCGTTCCGCCACTCGACCGTCATGTTCGAAGTCTCCCACCCGGGCGGTACCGTCACCAAGCTGAAGCTCGCCTGCCGCAACCTCTCTCGCGGGGGAATCGGGCTGCTCCACAACGGGTACGTCCACCCCGGCTCCGCGTGCAAGGTCTGGCTGCCCCGACTCGTCGGCGGAACGCAGGAAATCGCCGGCAGCGTGACCCGCTGCGCCCACCGCCGCGGCTCGCTCCACGAAATCGGAGTGAAGTTCGCGAAACCCGCCGACCTACGCATGTTCATCGGCGGCTCGCGGAACAACGACTTCTACACGCTCGAGAAAGTCGTCCCCGAGAAGCTCACCGGCCGCGTGCTCTACATCGAAGACTGCAACATCGACATCCGCATCATCCAGCACTTCCTCCGCGGAACCGGCGTCCGGCTGAAGACGTGCGGCACCGCTGCCGCGGGCATCATCGAGGCCGCGCAGGGATACGACCTCATCCTCTCCGACTGGCGACTCCCCGATATGCGGGGGACGGAGATGATGTCGCAGCTGCGCCAGCGCGGCGTGTCGACACCAGCACTGCTGGTGACGGCAGATCCCGTGGGCCTGATCAAGGACGGCCTCTACGACATCCCCGACGTCGGCGTGCTCGCGAAACCGATTACACAGGATCAGCTGCTGCGCATGCTCGCGGAGAAGCTCATCGTCAGCAAGGACGAGGAGTCCCTCACTCGGTTCGCAGTGGACGCCGGGCTCAGGGGCCGCCTTTCGGGAGAAATGACCGAACTCGTGGACAAGCTGCAGAAGTCCATCGACGCCAACGACCTCCCCGGATGCCAGAACATCGCGATGCAAATCAAGGGCGTCGCACCCCTGCTGGGCATGGCCGAAACCGCCCGTCTCACCACCGAAGTGACCGACGAGTACGCCAGCAAGAAGGACAAGACCCCGATGGATCGCTTCACGCAGGTCGCCGCGACCGCCCGACGGAGCGTCTGACGAAGGCACCGCCCGCATCGCCTAACCCGATGTCTGACAGGCACTTTCGATTGGGGAGCCCGCCTCGGGAACAAAGGCAGGAAAGGGTGGCCAACGGGACTCGAACCCGCGACCCCCGGGATCACAACCCGGTGCTCTAACCAACTGAGCTATGGCCACCGACAAGCGCTTGAGCGCGCAGGGAGGATGATACGGGTGCACCCCCGGCCCGGTCAACCGCCGTTCGGTGACCGCCCGGGGGGTGATTTCAGACAACCCTCGCCGGTTGAGCGGCGACCGGAACCCTACTAAGGTTCTGACCCACTTGCGGGAGAAGTCTCCGCGGGCCCAAGGGCCCCCACCCCGAGGACGTTCAGATGAGCCAAGACATCCTTTCGCGTCTCGACCTTTCACCGGCCCGTGCGATGAAGAACCTCTCATCAGCCGAACTGGTCGAGCGTGCTATCGCCGCCGGTGAGGGCTCCCTCGCGGCCAACGGTGCGCTCTGCTGCCTGACCGGTGATCGCACCGGGCGCAGCCCGAAGGACAAGCAGCTCGAAAAGTCCGCCGCGATCGACTCGAAGATCTGGTGGGGCAAGGTCAACACCCCCATCTCCGAGGCGCAGTTCGATCAGGCCCTTGAGATCGCCGTCAACTACCTCAACACCCGCCCGAAGGTCTACGTCTTCGAGGGATACG
>JBEIUO010000199.1:0-5541 GCA_040374335.1 Phycisphaeraceae bacterium | reverse complement strand
CCTACCCGACTCTCTTCCTATCTTGGCGGGGGAGTTGGGGATGGGGGCGCTGGTGGAGGTTCACGATCGGGAGAACCTCGATCGGGCGTGGCCGCTCGTGCGATGTTCGGGTCATGGGCTGCTGGGGGTGAACAGCCGGGACCTGCGGACGATGCGGGTGGACCTTTCGCACGCGGTGGAGATGGCCCAGGGGATCGACGACCGATCGATGTTTGTAGCAGAGTCGGGTATACGAACAAATATGGATCTTGCGACTTTGCGCAAAGCTGGCGTGCGCATCGCCCTTGTGGGCGAACACTTGATGCGGCAGTCCGACCCCGGGCTGGCATTGCGCGCGTTGCTGGAGCCTTTGTGAGCCGATGAATCAACACCCGACCGAGGCCAGTGGGGCCCCGGACGGAAAGGTCGAGTGGAGGCGTTTTCGTGCAGATCACCATGAACAAGTACACGCTGCTGACGGTTGCCATGCTTCTTCTCGCGTCGGGGTCACCCGTCGCGATCGCTCAGGATCAGCCGGAGAAGCCGGCGGAGGAGACTCCCAAGTCGGTGGAGCCCGCCGATCAGCCGGTGAAGGGGGATGGGGCCGAGGACGCCGTTCAGCAGAAGGAAGGACCGGAGTATCGCCTGCTGCGCGATGCCGCGGAAGCGATTGCAGCGGCAAAGTCGCTGACCTACACGGCTCGGGCGTACGGGACTGATTCGATGGAGTCGATGTCTCCGAAGACGACGGCGATGGTGACGATGCTCCGCGACGAGAGCGGGGCGTGGCTGGTGCGTGCGAAGGGGTCGGGCCAGGGGCGAAGCGGCGGCGACCAGCAGTTTGATGTCGCGTGGCGTCGCGAGACGGTGGAGTTCCTCGACCACAAGGAGAAGAAGGTGATCGAGCGGCGGCCGAGGGACGCCCGGAGCGGTGCCCTCCAGATCGCCTCGTCGTCGCGGATCGCGGAGTTGGTGGCGCCGAACGCCTACTCGACGCTTTTCTCGTCCCCACAGCTCGAACTCGAAGACCGCCAATCCGTGGACGGCGTGGACTGCGATGTGCTGGTGGCGACGTCCGGAGGCCGCAAGTCGAAGGTCAGGTGGTACTTCTCTGTTGAGGATCACCTTCCCCGCAAGGTCGAGAAGATCATCGAAGGCGACAAGATCGCGGGCATGATGGTCGTTGAGATTACCGGGATTAGAGCCGAGAAGGAAACGCCGACGGTGACGGCGGAGCAGGTTCGGATCGAGGTGCCGGTCGACTACTCGGTGGATCGCTACCAGCCGCGCGGCGCGCAGGATGGGTCCACGGCCGCGCTCCCGGCCGGGGAGCAGGCGAAGGTTGACTCGGAGATGCAGCGCATGTTCGGCGGCGGGGACTCTGGGAAGAAGGGCGAGGACCCCGAGGCCGCGGCGAGAGACAAGATGCAGGCGATCGAGCAGCAGAAGCAGGCGTTGAAGGCCGCGGAGGCGAACGGTGGAAAGCCCGAGTCGACCGGGACACCGACCCCCGCGCCGCAGCCCGCGCCGGCAGCGGCTGTGATGACATCGCTCCCGGCGTTCGAGCTGACGTCCACCGGCGGCCAGAAGGTCACCCCGGACGCTCTGAAGGGCTCGGTGGCCGTAATCGACTTCTTCGGGAGTTGGATGCCCAACAAGACCTGGCAGGGCACACTGAACAACTCGATCAAGGACCTCACCGGCGTGAAGGTTTACGCCGCGTCGGTGCGTGAGAAGAACACCGAGTCCGCGAACAAGGCGCTGAAGGACCGCTCGATCTCCTGGGACCATCTCCCCGGTGCGGACCAGCTCGCGAAGGACCTTGGTATCAAGGTCTTCCCCGCGACCGTGGTCGTCGGCAAGGACGGTTCGATCGTCGAGGTCTTCCAGAACTGCCGTGGGGACGAAACCGCCGCGCGGATCAAGACCGCCATCGAGAACGCCTCGAAGTAATCCCTAATCGAGGTCCGCGAGCATCTCCATGCCCCTGGTCACCATCTCGATCAGGCGCTGCTCCTCGAGCAGTTCGTTCTCGTTCGTCCACCCGGCCGACAGCACGAACCAACGGCCGTCGGTGCGTTCGAGCAGCAGCGTCAGGGTCATCACGCCCGGCTCGCTCCCGCCCTTGAACCCCACGCTCTTCCACACCTTCGGGTCGTAGGGGATGCCCGGGTTCTTCCTCAGGATCGAGCCCACCCGCTCCATCCCCGGTCGCTGCTCGATGTGCCGCAGCATGGCCATCGCACGGCAGAGATCATGACATGACGCGAACCACTCAACAGTGGTCACCGCGATTGGCTTCTTCCAGAACAACGCCGAGAACGGCTCGACCTGAGCGCGAAACAGACGCCCCCCCGGCTTGAGAAGCTCGCGACGCGCGGCTTCGTCCGACTCGGCGTACTCGTCCATCAACCACGGAGCGTTCCCGATCTTCAGCGCAAAGAGCTCACGCGTCGAAAGCAGCGGTTGGTTGAGGCGTGGGCGATCCGTCACGCGGGCCATGAAGCCCTCCACCCGTTCACGCCCGATGCGGGCGATCAGGTGGTCGCTGGCGGTGTTGTCACTGATAGAGATCATCTCCTCCGCGTAGGTCGCGAGGGTGGGGCGGCTC
The DNA here is from genome assembly GCA_040374335.1 of Phycisphaeraceae bacterium. Taxonomy (GTDB): domain Bacteria; phylum Planctomycetota; class Phycisphaerae; order Phycisphaerales; family UBA1924; genus JBEIUO01. The sequence continues at coordinate 2,951 of JBEIUO010000199.1, read as the reverse complement.
CCCCCGGGGAGATTTTGCATCCGGCCGCTCGGGAGGCTCTTCAGACTGTCGTAGATCGACAACCGCTCTCCCCAACTCGCGCGCCGCCCCTCGATCTCCTCCGCGAGCGCCCCCAGCACCCACAGCTTGAACGCCGAACCGATCGGTAGCACCTTCTCCTCGCCGAACTCGTGCACAGGCACGAGTCGGTACGGCAGGGCCCCATCGACCGCGGGCCTTGCGACGATTTCGTACGCCCCGAAGCTCGCCGTTCCCTTCATCTGTCCCATCTCACCGTCGTAGGCGTCCCACGACGAATCTCCCCCGGAACCCGCCGCGATGTTGAAGAGCAGGCTCGCGATCTTGAGGTTCTGCGCATCGAGCGCGATGAACACCGACAGATAGCGCTTGGTTCCCTTTCCGCGAATCGTCGCCGTTATCGATTCTTCCGATTCGTTCTGATCGATCGACACCGGTTCCGCGTCGTTGCCGCCAAGGCCCTCCGGCTTGATCTTCGCCAACTCCCCTTCGAGTTCCCCCGACTTGAAGTCCTCCAGAAACCGATCGGAGAAGTGCTCCGTCGGGTCCCCGACTTTCGTCTTCCCGTTCACCACCCGCAGCACCCAGTCCAACTGCTTTCCGGCGGCAGTGGCGGGAACGCTCACCACCTCCACGACCACTTCGTCCTCGTCGAACTCCTCATCCTGCGCCCGCGCAAAGGGGGAGAGCAGGCACAGCACGAGGGCGACGAGCGTGGCGGTTAGGGCTGGTGTTGACATGGTGGCAGTATCTCCGATCGGACCCGGGTTCGAAAGCCAACACCTTGTACGCTCCGCCCGGTCTGTCGTTTGCGGATCCCGCAATCCTGCGGATCCGCCCGGGGCGGTATACCCTTCCCCCCAGATGAAACGCCGCGTCGTCATCACCGGTATCGGAGTCCTCACCGCCTATGGAGCGGGTGCACAGGCACTCTGGGATGGCCTGCTCTCGGGCCGTTCCGGGATCCGCAAGCCCACCCGCTTCGACCCCTCCGGGCTCCCCTCCCATCTCTGGGGCGAGATCCCCTCGTTCTCCGCGAAGGACTACCTTCCCAAGTCCTACCGCAAGGCCGTCAAGGTCATGGCCCGCGATATCGAGATCGCGGTTGCCGCCGCGAAACTGGCCGTCGATGATGCCAAGCTCATCACCCGGGCGACCGAGGGCGATGAACCGCCCGTAACAACCTACCCCAGCGAACGGGTCGGCTGCCAGATCGGTGCGGGCCTCATCAACGCCGAAACCGCTGAACTCGCCGCCGCCATGGTGACCGCGCGCCGTGCCGACCCCTCCCCAGAGCTTCAGGCCAAGACCGGGGGCTGGGACACGCGGGCCTGGGGCACGGTCGACCCAGGCGATGGAAGCCAGATGTCCGGAATGGGCAACCTCCAGCCGCTCTGGATGCTCAAGTACCTCCCCAACATGCTCGCGTGCCACGTCACCATCATCCACGGTGCCGAAGGTCCCAGCAACACCCACACCTGCAACGAGGCCAGCGGCCTGCTTAGCCTGGGCGAGGCGGCCCGGGTCATCGAGCGGCACGCCGCCGACTGCTGCTTCGCCGGCTCTGCCGAGTCGAAGGCCAGCGTGGCGGGGGGGGTGCGATTGGCCCTCGCTGAGCGACTGGCCACTGCCGGCGCTGACGAGGACCCGTTGGCCGTCTGCCGTCCGTTCTCGGCCGACTCGCGCGGACCGTTGGTAGGCGAGGGTGGCGGGATCCTCGTGTTGGAAGATGAGGGCACTGCAAAGTCCAGGGGTGCAAGGGTTTACGCCAGGCTTCTGGGCTTTGGCGCGGCCCAGTCCATGGGCGAAGTCATCCCCCCGCTCCACGCCCCGCTCGGCGGCGACGTCAACGACGGTCTGGCCGACGCCATTCTCGCGGCCATCGCCGACGCCGGGATCCGCCCGGACCAGGTTGGCGCGGTGGTCACCCAGGGCAACGGCCACCGTCAGTTCGACCGGTCGGAGATGGGCGCCTTGAACCGGGTGTTCGCTGGGCGGTCGGTGCCGCTGGTCTCGCTCGCGCCCTTCGTCGGGGACTGCATCGCCGGCAACGGCGGGCTCCAAGCGGCGGTCGGTGCCATGATTCTCGCAAATGGTCGTCTTCCGGCCGTCGTCGGTGGGTCGGGCGGCGAACAATCACGGTTAGACTACGTCCTGGTCTGTTCGAGTTCTCAGGGCGGTCAGAATGCGGCGCTCGTGTTGGGCGCTCCCTGATCGTCAGCCACGCGCGTCATGTCGCGGACCGTCGTCCGGGGTCGCGACCGAAGTTTCGTCTACACGTCAACACAGGAGTTTGAAGATGGCGAGCGATTATCCCCGCGGCGATTACAACAGGGGTTACAGCGGCGGTGGCGGTGGCGGTGGCGGTGGCGGTGGTGGCGGCGGCCGTTCCGGCGGCGGTCGGGGTGATTCACGCGGTGGCGGTCGTGGCGGTGAACGTCGCGGCATCCCGCTCTCCGAACTCCCCACCGAGCTGACCGAGAGCTCCCGCAAGCTCATCGGCGTTGCCATCGAAGTCCACAAGGCCCTCGGCCCCGGATACGAGAAGAGCGTCTACCTCGCCGCGGTCCGCGCCGAGCTCGACGCCCAGGGCATCGTCTACAAGCCCGATTTCACCGCCGCGGTCAAGTACCGCGACAAGCAGATCGGCACCGTGACCGCCGACCTCTACGTCGAGGACCGCTTCCTCGTCGAAGTCATGTCGCGCCACGGTGAAGTGTCGACCTCCGAGCGCCTCGCCCTGCGTGCGCAGCTCAAGGCCGCCAACCTCGACCTGGGCCTCATCATCAACTTCTCCGAGCGTCGCCTCAAGGACGGTCTTGTCCGCGTGCTCAACGTCGACAAGATCAACGCCGAGCGCGGCGTCTCCTTCGATGACCCCGAGCACGAAGGCGGGCACGACGGTGGTTCCGAGGGTGGATCCGTCCACGACT
>JBEIUO010000062.1:0-8184 GCA_040374335.1 Phycisphaeraceae bacterium | reverse complement strand
GGTCCCGCGAGGCCGCCGCGACCGCCCCCAGCAACGCCACCGCCGCGCCCATCGCCTCCCCCTCCACCGCCCAGGCCGCCGATGCCACGAGCACCAGCAAACCCGCCAGCAGCACCAACGACGACAAGGTCGTCGCGCTCGCGGCACGCGTCGCGACGCTGATCCGCGACCGCCCGGCGGATGGCTCGCAGGTGATGCCCGAGGCCGTTGCCCTCGCGATGATCGAATCCCTCCAACCCGGCGCACTCCGCGGGCTCGACACCACCGGCGCGCTGCTCAACGCACGGCTCAACGCCGACGACCGCGCCACGCTCATCGCGGCACGCGACCGCGTTGCCTCCACCCCCGCCGCGAGCAGCGAGGAGATCCGCATGGCCCTCGCGCAGATCGCCGCACCCTCCGAACTGAAGATCCCGCAGGTCCGCCTGTGCATGCGCGTGCGCGGGTTCGGCCAGTACGACGCCTTCCCGACCAACGCGTTCCCCGCGGGCAAGGGCTCGAAGGCGATCGTGTACACGGAGATCGACGGGTTCACCACGCGCCCCGCGCGTCGCGGGGATCCCATCGCCGCGGGTAGCGACGTGTCGGAGCAGGTATCGGTGGAGCTCGAGCAATCACTGACGCTCTTCCAGCAGGACGGGTACCAGGTGTGGCATCGCCCGCCGCAGCGTGTGATCGAAACCAGCCGCGTCAAGCGGCGTGATTTCTATCTTATTCAAATCATCGAGTTGCACCGATCGCTCGCGATCGGGCGTTACAACCTCAAAGTGACGCTCAAGGACCTTAACTCGGGCGCGGTCACCGAATCCATGATACCAATCGAGATAACGGGGCAGTAAGCAACAGCTAGAATGCTGCGCCATGACCGCGCACTCCGCCTCCGGCTGGATCGAACGCCTGTACGATGAGCTGTACGCTCAGGCCGAGCGTTCCATGCGCGCCGAACGCGACGGCCACACGCTCCAACCGACCGCGCTCGTGAACGAGGCCTTCGTGCGTCTCGCGAGCGGCGCCAACCCCGCGTGGCAGTCGAAGGCGCACTTTCTCGCCGCCGCGGCGACAGTCTTCCGCCGCGTGCTGGTCGATCACGCGCGTCGCCGCAACGCCGACAAGCGTTCGCCCGGTCTTGCCCGCGTGACCCTCGACGATACAGAGCCCGCGGCGCCCGACCACCAGCTCGATCTCGTCGGCCTGGATGAGTTGCTGACGAAACTGGAGGTTGTGGACGCCCGCTCGGCCCGGTTTGTTGAACTCAAGTTCTTCGGTGGCCTTACCCACGACCAGATCGCCGACTTTCTCGGGGTTTCCCTCTCCACCGCCGAGGCCGATTGGCGCTTCGCCCGGGTCTGGCTGGCTGAAAGGCTCTCGGACGATGGACCCCCTTGCACGGTGTGTTAGACTCCCCCCGTGCGTGCCGTCAAGCTCAAGCAAGTCTTCCTCGGTGCCCTCGCCGTTCCCCCCGGCGATCGTGATGCCTATATCAACACCGCTTGCGACGGCAACCCCGCGCTCATCCGCGAAGTAAAGTCCCTCATCGCGCGCGATAGCGACTCCTCCACGCTCCGCAGCGATCAACTCTGGTCCATCGTCGACCAAGTCCCGGCCGACCCCGGCCCCGCTGCGATCAACGGTGAACGCATCGGCGACTACGAGATCATCAGTGTCCTGGGCGTCGGCGGCACGTCCACCGTGTACGCGGCCAAACGCTCCGGCCTCGACGCACCCGTCGCCCTCAAACTCCTGCAACGCATCGCGCCCTCTGAACGCGAGCGCTGGCGATTCGAGCACGAGGTCCGCCTCCTCTCCCGGCTCGATCACCCCGGTCTCACCCGTGTCCGCGACTTCGGTGTCGACGCCATATCCCGACCCTTCATCGTCATGGACCTCGTCGTCGGCCTCCCCTTCGCCGCCGCCACCCGCAAGCTTCCCCAGCGCGACGCCCTCAACCTCCTCATCGCCGTCTGCGACGCCGTTCAACACGCCCACCAGCGCGGCGTCATCCACCGCGACCTCAAGTCCGCCAACGTGCTCGTCACACCCGCGACGCCGAACGAGCCCTCCCGCGCAGTCGTCGTTGACTTCGGCATCGCGCGTGCTCACGACCACCTCGCCGCGCAGGCCACGCTCCCGGGCGTCGTGCTCGGCACGCTGGGAACCATGGCGCCCGAACAGGCCCGGGGCGACTCCGCCGCCATCGACACCCGCACCGACGTGTGGGGCCTGGGTGTCCTCCTCTTTGAATACCTCACCGGTCGCCTGCCCCTGGGCTCGCCCGGAAAGTCTCCGGGTGAACTCGCCGCGTGGCTCCACAGCGCTCAACGCCAAGAACCCCGCCGCGCCCGCGCTCTTGCCCCTCAGATTCCGCCCGATCTCGACGCCATCGCCGCACGCGCCCTCGCCCCAATCCCCGAGAACCGCTACGCCTCGCCCTCCGACCTCGCCGACGATCTGCGTCGTTTCATCAACGGCCGCCCCACCATCGCCCGTCCTCCCAAGGCCCTCGAACTCGCCCTCCAGTGGACCCGTCGCCACCGCGTCGCCGTCGCTCTGGCTTCTGCTGGTGCACTTCTCTTCGCCGCCGCCGCCGCTGGCGTGATCAGCGGGTGGCGCGCCGACCGGCGCGAGTACACCCGTTCCATCGAGAACTACGCCTTCCTCCTCGACCGCCTCGTCGACGACGCCGCCAAGCGAGCCGCCACCCGCGACTTCCGCGCCGGAATCGTGCACGAAGCACTCCAGCAGATCGAAAACGACGTCCTCCGCAAACCCAACGACCCCGACCTCCGCGCGCTCCGCGGCAAGGCCCTTCAACACGCCGCCGAGATCGCCGCCCAGAACAGCGACTTCGAGTCCATGCGCACGCTCTACCGGCGATCCCTCGAAGACCGCCAGTTCGTCGCGGAGCGCTGCCCCAACGACGCCCGCGCTCAACTCGAGCTCGCCACGCAGATCGTCCGCGTCGGGGACCGCGCTGCCCCCGATGAGAAGCCGTCCAAGCTCGAACGCTACCACGCCGCTCACGAGATGTACCTCGCGATCGCCCGCGACAACCCCGACTTCATCTCCGCCCACACCTCCCTCGGCTGGAGCTTCGAACGCCTCGCCCACCAGTCTCGCGGCATCGACCCCGGCACACACCTCACCCTTCTCCAGCAACGTGCCATCCTCGCGCGCGACCTCGTCACCCGCTTCCCCGACAACCCCGAGGTTCTCTACAACCTCGCCGAAGCCGAGGCCCTTCTCTCATCCTGCTTCGAGCCCTATACAGAGGACCATCTCTGTTTCGCGCAGTCCGCGCTCAACGCCGCCGAACGCATGTTTACCATCGCTCCCGAAGACCGTCGCAGCGTTCATGCATACGCCCGCGCGCTCTCGCGCATCGCCGGCTGCGAACTGCTCGCGGGGCACGATGCCAAAGCCCAAACCCTCGCGGACCGGGCTACCGCCGTTGTTCATCCCATCTGGGAAGCCGACCCCCGACGACCACTTCGCCCGCTGGACCATGCGCGACACTACCGCCCGGCAGATGGAAGTCGCTATCGCGCGGCACGAGTTCGCCGCCGCGCTCGCCGCCGCCAACGAAACCATCGCCGTGCTGGAACGATGCGTCGCGAACGACCCTTCCGACCCTCGGGTCCACACCGACCTGCAGAACTACCGCAACCACCGCGAGACCATTCTGGGCAAGATCCGGCTCGCCAGCCCCACCCAATGACAGTTATCGGGCCACGCAAACTGACACACTGTTGTCAGTGACCGGCACGCCGGGACGCCTCCGTGCGCGCATTTTCAGGGGCACCAAACAAACCCCATTTACCTCGAAGCCCCACCCGTAGATCATCCCCGCGGGGCCCCACTTTGGCCCCCGAAAGGAGTCTCTCGTGGGAATGCACATCTATGACTTTCTGCCCGGTGGCTGGGTTGGTGCTCGATTCAGTCACCAGGCCACCCTGCTCCGCTCCGAGCTCTCGCGGGAGCTCAAGGACCTCACGGTTCACGTTCTGGAGGAAGACCGCACCCTCCTCTTCCGCTATCTCATCGACTGCGTGCCCACCCGCACGCTGGCCCGCGAGCTGGGCGTCGCGTCCCGCAGCGTCACCCGGCGCGTCCACGCGCTCCTCACCCGCGTCCGCTCCCGCGAGTACGCCCTCGTCGCCCGCGAGTACCCCCGCATGGGCCGCCTCGACGCCCGCATCGCCCACGCGCACTTCTGCGAGGGGTACCACCTCCGCGACGTCGCCCGCAAGCTCGGCACGAGCGTGTACCGCGTGCGTCTCGTTCGTGCTCGTGTCATCGCACTCGTCAATCGCGCCACGCCCGAGAAGGCACCCGTGAAGGGAGTCGCCGCATGAACCCCGCCGCCCGCGTGAGCAACCGCACCCTCCTCGCACTCGCCGCGTTCGGCATCACCTCCGAACCCCGCGACACCACTCCCCCACTGCTCGCCGAGTCCATCGCCACGGCCCTCGCGTCACGCGACCGCGTGCTCATCACCGGTCCCAGCGCGAGCGGCAAGAGCCGTCTGGGTCGCGCGATCGCCGCCGCTGCCGCGCTTCAAGGCCGGCGCGTTGTGCGTATCGACCCCTCGCAGCCGCATTCTCGTGGCCACGCCCGCATGTTGGACGTCATCCCCGGGCCGATCCCGCGCGCGTGGTCGTTACTCAGCCGCGTCGGCCTCGCCGACGCGACACTCCTGTCCCGGCGCATCCACGAACTCTCCGAGGGCGAGTCGTTCCGCCTGCTGATCGCGCGGGCCCTTGCGCGTGAGCCCGAAGTGCTCGTCGTCGACGAGTTCTGTTCCGCGCTCGACTCGCGTCTTGCGCGCTCCGTCTGCCTCAGCCTCTGCGCCCGCGCACCCTGTGCACTCATCGCCATCACCGCGCGCGAAGACGTCGCCCGTTGGTTCCCCGCACACACCACCGTCACCTGTACCCGCACCACCGCCCCCACTCTGGAGACCGCCGCATGAACACCGCCCTCGATCTCTCGTTCCGCACCGGCACCACCCACGACCTGCGGACGCTCGCCGAGCGTCACTACCTCGGCAACGACCCCTTCCCTCCCGAGCGCGTCATCGTCGCCGTCGAATCCGGTATCGACATCGGTGTGCTCGCTGTCTCTCGACCCACGCTCAACGGCCAGTGGCGTCGGAAACTCCCCGGCTTCGCCGATCGCGCCAACCACGTCTCGTGGATCAACGACAACATCCGCACCATCTCGCGCGTGATCGTCGCCGTCGATTACCGAGGCCTCGGCGTCGCCACCGCGCTCGTGCGCCAGTACCTCCTGCACCCGCTCACCCCGATCACCGAGGCGATCGCAGCTATGGGCCACGTCTCACCGTTCTTCGAACGCGCCGGCATGACGCCACTCGGCGAAGTCCATGCCGCTCGCGACGACCGCCTCCGCGCCGCGCTCACCTCGCTCGGCGTCACGCCCTTCACACTCCTCCGTCTCGCGGCGATCCCAGGCCTCCTTGCGCGCTCGCGCGACATCCACGGCGCACTGCTGCGCTGGGCGAACGACTCCCGCGCCACCCGCGCCCTGCGATCCACCCCGGACGACTCACTCCCGGCTATCGCCTCCCTCGCGGCGCGACGCCTCGTCTGCCCCCCGCGCGTGTACGCCCACACCACATCCTCCACGCTCGCACTCGCCGCCTGAGGTTCACGCCATGACCACGCCCCACACCCTCCCCGAGCCCCGCACCCGCGACGAACTCCGCACGTTCCTCGAGAAGTACCTCGGTGTTCGCGTACGCAACACACCCCTCATCGCCGCCCACGCCGCGCCCATGGACTACCTCGAACACGCCTTCTTCGGCGATCGCCTCAACGCGCCGCGCCCGCCCGACGGCGTTGTCTGGGCCAACCGTGGCGGGGGAAAGACCTTTCTCGGTGCCGTGGCCACCCTCCTCGACATGCTCTTTAAGCCGGGCATCTCGATCCGCATCCTCGGCGGCTCCGAACACCAATCCCGCCTCATGCTCGCGCACCTCCGCAAACTCCTCGACCCCGCACGCCACCCCGAGATCGTCGACGCCGCTCGCCCCAAGCTCGCCGCGTCCCGCGTCACCTTCGCCAACGGCTCCAACACCGAGGTCCTCTCGCAGGCCCAGACCTCCGTTCGCGGCACGCGCGTCCAGAAACTCCGCTGCGACGAGGTCGACCTCTTCAAACCCGAGATCTGGGACGCCGTCCAGCTCACCACCATCTCCGCGCGCTGCGGCCCGCACGACATCGTCGGCACCATCGAGTGCCTCAGCACCATGCAGAACCAGGGCGGCATGATGAGCCGCATCGTCGCCGAAGCGAAAGAAGGCAAACGCGCCCTCTTCCGCTGGGGAGTCCTCGACGTCCTCGCCATCTGCCCACCCGACAAACCCTGCCGCGCACCCGCGCGCGACTGCGAGCTCTTCCCCGAGTGCGAGGGCCGCGCCAAGAACATCGACCCCGCCGACACCGGCCACCTCACCATCAAGGACGCTATCGCTCTGAAGCGCCGCGTCGGCGATGCCACTTGGAAAGCCGAGATGCTTTGCACCGAACCCCGCCGCACCGACGCGGTTTACCCCGAGTTCACCCGCGGCATCCACACACGCCCCCGCTCTGACTTCCCGCACCAGGTCCGTGCCTGCGCCGAAGGCGCCGTGATATCCCGATACCGCGTCGTCGCCGGCATGGACTTCGGCTTCGCGAATCCCACCGCGATCATCTGGGCCGTCGAGGACCCGCGCGCCGTTCTGTGGGTGTTCTGCGAGTACGAACGCTCCGAGCAACGCCTCGACGACCAAGCCGCGATGCTCATCGGCTGTCATGTAGCGCCGCGTCCGGATCTCATCGGCGTCGACCCCGCGGGCCTTGCGCGCTCGCACCAGACGGGCATCTCCGCGGTCCAGGTGCTGCGGCAGAACGGCCTCAACGTCTCAACCCCGCGCCACGACCTGGCGACGGGCATCAACACCGTCCGTTCGCTCCTCGCGCCCGCGGTGGCAACGGGCCCATCGATCATCATCGACGACACCTGCGTCGCGATCATCAACAGCCTCGAGCAGTACCGCAACGGCGTGAACGGCGGCCCTCCGATGAAGACCGGCGCGGATCACCTCTGCGACGCGCTGCGATACCTCGTCATGGCGCTCCGCACCCCGCAGGACCGCGTCGTTTCCTACCTCGCCGCGTAACCGGAGCCGGCCCATGGCCCTCACCACCAGACTCCACAACACGCTATTCAAAAACGACGACCCCCGGCCTTTCGGCCGAGGGTTCGTCGCGTCTGCTAAGGGTGTGATGCGCTGTGCGCCTCTCTCTCTCCATCCGGGCGACACACTCAAACATCACTTACCGGCGGCGACGGGCAAGGGCAAGGCCTCCCAGCCCAGCCAACAAGCCGGCGCCCGGGGCGGGAATGCTCGTCGGCGTGACCTGGTCCTGGTAGGACGAGTTGCCGAAACCAAGCATGCCGATCCCCGCACTGGCGCTGCTGCCGATGTAGCCCACGAACGTGTTGTAGTGCGAAACAACTCCGAGGCCCAAGGCCCCGCCGCCCATCTGCGTCGCCCGGAACGTGCCGGACGTCAGACTCAGGCTGCTCAAACCCGAAGAGCTGCTGTAGTCCGTGATGATGTCCCAGATCACCAGCTGAAGTGCCGCGGCGTAGTCGCTCGACACGCTCGCCTGCGTCGGCCAGAACGGCTGCGCGTTGAAGATGTCCGTGATGGCCTGCGCCCGATCAGCGCCCATGGGATTCAAGAGCGTCATGCTCTCGATGGGCATCAGGTCGTAGGTCCGGGACGAGCCACTCACGAACTGGTTGATATCCACACAGTACGTGAACCGGTTCCCCGTCAACGAGGTCAGGCTACCGGTGCCGCCGCTGAAGTTGTGGATCAGCTGGCCCGCGAACACGTTTCGCGCGCCGCTGTCGGTGTAAATCCGCACGCTGCGGCCGGAACCGGTCCCCACAAAGTTCATCTGGACCGTATCCGCCGTCGCGACAGACGCCGCCGCGACAACAACCACCGACGCGATCAACTTACTCGTACCCATTGTCAAACCCTCCATGTATTGATTGTCCCGCGAGTCTGCCGGCACTGGTGACCCGGCCTCGCGGATTCCTGACTGCACCCCAACTCTCCAATTCCCCCCCACGCCCCGCCACCCGTTTTCATCCCCCCAACTCCGG
>JBEIUO010000400.1:0-3672 GCA_040374335.1 Phycisphaeraceae bacterium | reverse complement strand
ATGACGCGGCGTTGATCGGCGTGAGCGGCGTGACCCCTGAGGGGTTCCCGATTCTGCCGGCGGGCGTCAAGACCTACACGCGGGCGGGGGCGGACGGCGTCGTGAAGCAGGTGCTGGTCGAGTCGCGCGGTCACGGTAGCGTGGCGGCGGCGAGCGTCGCGTTGTCGCAGTGGTCGGTGAGTTCCGCGGGTGATTACCAGGCGGGGACGAGCGCGCGATACGCGACAGTTGCGGGTCCGGCGGAGATGGCGATCCTGGGGTGCCCGCACGGGTACGGCTGGTATCGGCTGACGCTGGAGAGCGGGTCGGCGCGGAAGGTGAAGCTGCTGTTCCCGAATGCCGCGGATCGGGTGCACGCGTATCTGGATGGCGAGGAGATCGGGATCGCGGGGAATGGACCTGGGACGACGGAGCTGATCTCTGCTGGGCTGAAGAAGGGCGTTCACAAGCTGGTGCTGCTGGCCGAGAACATGGGCCGCTTCAGCGGCGGCGTGGCGCTTGGCGAGAAGAAGGGTCTGCACGGCGAGTGCTACGAGGTGTCGTCGCTGAAGGTTGGGCCCGCGAAGCTGATGCGTGGGGATCCGATCGAGGTGCTGACGTACCGGTCTCCGTTGTGGGGGATCAGCGACGGGGACACGAGTTCGCCGGACCGTGTGACGTGGGCGATCAATCACCGGCGGAAGACGCCGATCATCGTGTCGCTGAAGGGCAGTTCGATGCCCGGGCTGTTGCTGCTGGGCGGCAAGGTTGTGGCGTTTGTGGACAGCGCGGGGCCGGCGTATTTCACGCTGACGCCGGAGCAGTTGGGCAAGGGCGCGGTGCAGCTGCAGTTTGCGCCGATCTCGCACGGCATCGGCGAGGCCGCGCTGAAGGAACTGGGCACGGGCGTCGAGTTCTTTGAGGGCGTCGCGGCGTTGTGCGCGGGCTCTGAGATGGCGTTTGCGAAGTGGGAGCCGCCGGCGGCGGGCTCGTTCGTTGCTCCGAAGGCGGAGAAGGCTTCGGGGCCGAAGTGGTGGAAGGCGTCGTTCACGCCGGGCGATGCGGATGCGCCGCTGTACTTTGATGCGGCGGGGCTGAGCAAGGGCCAGTTGTACATCAACGGGCGGCACCTGTGCCGGTACTTTGTGACGGCGGGGCGCGAGAAGATCGGGCCGCAGCAGCGGTACTTTGTGCCGCGGGCGTTTATCAGAGCGAAGCAGCCGAACGAGCTGATGATCTTTGATGAGTCGGGGGAGTCACCGACGAAGGCGCGGCTGGTTTACGGCTGAGTCGGGGCGGAGCCTGCGAGGGCGACGAACTCACCGAGGGTGCGACCGACGATGCGGGGCGCGTGATCACCGGCGGCGGCGAGGAGTCGCGACATGGGTTCTTCGAGGGGTTCGTCGCTGAGCTCGAAGGTGGAGTGGTGCATGGGTAGCAGGAAGTTGCCGCTGGCGTCGTTGTGCATCTGCCAGACCTGTTCGGGCGAGGCGTGCTTGGTGATCCAGGGGTCGTAGGCGCCGATGCCGAAGATGGTGAGGTCGGCGCCCTGGACGCGTTTGAAGGCGTCGGTGTGCGCGGTGTCGCCGGCGAAGAGGACGCGTGAGGCGGGGGATTCGATGACGTACGAGTTGAAGCCGCGGTGGCGGTCCCAGATGGTGCGTGCGCCCCAGTGACTCGGGGCGAAGGCGGCGATGTCGAGGGAGCCGACGCGGAGGCGGTCGTTCCACGGGATTTCGATGACGCGCGAGAAGCCGCGGGGGACAAGCGAGCGCGTGTGGCGTGCGGTGACGACGGTAGTGCGTTCGTTCGCGAGTCGCGCGAGGGTGGGGCGGTCGAGGTGGTCGAAGTGCGCGTGGGAGAGAAGGATGAGGTCGATAGGCGGGAGTGACTCGGGGGCGATGACGGGGCCGCGGCGGGAAACGCCGAGGGTTAGGGGGCCGAGTTTGACGCCGATGCGGTCGGAGAAGACGGGATCGGTGAGGACCCACATGCCGTTGACGCGGAGGAGGACGCTGGCGTGACCAAGCCAGGCGGCGCCGAGGTGCGGGAGGTCGTGATCGGGGAGTGAGAGGGGGACGCGTGCGTGGGCGCTCGGGGTGTTGGCGATCGCTTCGGAGAGTTGGGCGGGGTATCGGCGGATCCCGGAGCGGGTGACGCGCGCGGCGATACCGAGCGGGTCGGGTTTGGGGTCGGGGTTGGCGGGGTGGGGGCGCATGGGGGGAGCGAGGTGGAGTGGGGGGCTGAGGCTCAGGGAGGCGGTGCGCGATGAGTGGGTTGGACCGGGTCGGCGCGGTAGCGCGTGCGGAATCCGAGCGCATTGAGTTTCGCGACCGCGGCATCCTGCGAGTCGGCGACGATCTCGAGTGAGATGGAGGTGACTCCGCCTTCGATTGCCTCGCAGAAGAACTTGGGCATGAGCCGGTCTCCTGCGGGAATGGTACGGCGGGGTGTTACTGCGGCAGATCGACGGGCGGAGCCTTGGGTTCTTCGGCGGGCTTGGAGGGGGCCGGCTTCGCGGGTGCGGGCGCGGAGGGCGCGGGCTGCTTGGGGTCGGGGAGGATGATGGTGGAGGGCGCGGCGGCGGGGGCCGGGGCGGCCTCGGGGGCGGGTGTTGATTCGGGCGTCGGGGCAGCGGCCGGCGCGGGCTGGATGGGTGCCGCGGGAGGGGGAGTGACGGCGGCGGTGGCGGATTCGGGGAAGGCTTCGGGGCCTTCGCGGAGGTAGACCTTGAGGATGCGGGAACTGGCGGCGGGCACGGGCATGGAGTTGGAGAGGGTGGAGCCGATGCGCTTGGCGGGGAAGACTTCCCACTTCATGGTGTCTTTGCCGGTGGCTTCGGCGTCGTAGCCCTCGAGGAAGCGGATGGAGATGGTCTTGCCGACGGGGACTTCGTAGGTCCAGATGACGTCGCCGGTGCTGGTGTCGACGAGGGTGACGGTGTAGGGCGTGTGGATGGTGCTGGTGTAGTTGAAGCGGCCGTCTGAGGAGGCCATACCCCATGCGCCCCAGTTGCAGCCCGAGAGGGTGGCGAGGGAGAGCGCGGCGGAGGCGAGCAGGGCGGCGGTACGGGCGGCGGTGCGGGGGCGCATACGGGAGGTCTCCGAAGTTCGGTGCCCGTTATCGGGCAGAGTCCAAGCGTACTCAAGTATCGGCCGGGCGGGGCTTGGGTTCGCGTGGAATTGGTGGGTCGAGGAAGATGGTTGCGGGGGGGTAGGATGAGGCATGGCGAACGACCCTTTGGACGTGGCGGGAGGGGAGCCCGAGTGGCGGGTGGGGCATGGGTACGACCTGCACCGGCTTGAGGCGCTTGCGCCGGAGGGGCGGGGGCGGCCGTTGGTGCTTGGGGGGGTGCGGCTGGCGCACGACCGGGGGCCGGTTGCGCATTCGGATGGGGATGCGCTGCTGCACGCGGTGACCGACGCGATCCTGGGGGCGTTGGGGTTGCCGGACATCGGGCAGATGTACCCCGATAACGCGGCGGAGAACGAGGGGCGGGACTCACGGGAGTTTCTGACGGCGGCGGTGGGGATGGCGGGGGCGCGGGGGTACCGGGTTTCGAATGTGGATGCGACGGTGATCCTGGAGCGGCCGAAGCTGGCGGGGGTGAAGGGGGAGATCAGGGCGGTGCTGGCGGGGTTGTTTGGTTTGCAGGGCCCGGCAGGGCCATTGCAGGGCCCCCCCAAAGTGTGT
>JBEIUO010000244.1:0-4945 GCA_040374335.1 Phycisphaeraceae bacterium | reverse complement strand
GGCGGGGACGGCGATCGTGGGCGTGGTTGGGCAGAACTTTGCGCAGCCGAACTTCGGGGTCGAGGGCTCGGTGATTGTGAAGTGGACCCGGCAGCCGGACAACACGTGGGTGCCGCAGAACCTTGGGAAGCCGGCGGACTTCAACGACGGGATCAACATCGTGCCGCTGAGCGGGCTTTCGGTTTCCGCCGTGAGCGACGATGGCGCGACGGTCGTGGGGACGGCGCGGTTCGGTGGTTTCTTTGACGGCTTCAGCCGCGCGTTCATCTGGCGTGCGGACGTGAACGACGGCGTGCCGATGGATTTGATGGCGTACATCGCTTCGGTGGATGCGGGATCGCCGATTCTGCGTCCGGGGTTCTCGCTCACGGCGGTCCGTGGGCTGAGCGCGGACGGAAGCGCGATTTCCGTGAGCGTGCAGGATGCGGCGACGACGTGCACGCCGCAGGAACTGGGGCTGTTCACGGGCAATCACGGTGTGGTGTACCTGAACGGCGGGCCGATCGCATGCGACCAGCCGCGGATCGCGTTGTCTCCGCTGGACAGCGTGTCGACGCAGTACACGCCGTTTGGGGTGGCGTTGAACGTGTTCGCGTCGGGCACGTGGCCGATGACGTACACGTGGCAGCGTGAGGACCCGCAGAATCCGGGTCAGTGGCTGAACCTGACGGAAGCGTGCTCCGGGTTCCCGTACGGCGGCGAGTGGGACTACGAGGGCGTGAACAAGAGCCAGCTGCGTGTGGGGCAGGCGACGTGCGGGAACGGGCGTGACGGGATGTACCGCGTCATCGTGTCGAACTCGTGCGGGACGGTGATCAGTGATCCGGCGATGGTGACGTTCGTGCAGGGCACGGAGATCACCCAGCAGCCGACGAACTCGACGGCGTGCCCGGATTCCTTCGGTAGCATGTTCGCGGTGGCGATCAGTAACTCGGCGGACCTTTCGTCGCAGTGGGAGATCGCGGACGTGTCGAATCCGACGGCGTTCTCGCCCCTGTTTGACGGGCCGAACGTCCTGCCAGACGGGCGGACGATGGACGTGTCCGGGTCGACGGGTCAGTTCCTGGGCTTTACGGCGGGCTCGTTTGCTTCGCCGAGCTCGTACATCGTGCGGTGCCAGTTCCTCAGCCCGTGCGGCAACGCAACGAGTGAGACGGCGACGCTGACGATCCTGGGTCAGCCGGGTATCTCGTCGCAGCCGCAGCCGGTGACGACGTGCGCGGCGGGTCCCGCGGTGTTCTCGGTGACGGGCGATGGCCCGGGGCCGTTCACGTACCTCTGGCAGTGGGAACCGGTCGAAGCACCGGGCGCGTGGTTGAACGTGAACGAGGGTGCCAACACCGATTTCTCGGGTTTGGTGCGGTTCGCGGCGACCGGCGCGGATGCGGGCTCGGTGAGCCTGACGCGTGAGGCGCAGCCGGATGGTTCGCTGGCAGTGATCGGCGCGGTGCGGTGCGTTGTGACGGACGGCTGCGGGCGGCGCAGTGACGCTGCGGCGCTTACGGTGTGCCCGGCGGACTTTGACTGCCAGAACGGCGTCGACGGCGACGACGTAATCGCGTTCTTCACGCTGTGGGACGCGGGCGACGCCGCGGCTGACTTCGACGGGCAGAACGGTGTCGACGGCGACGACGTGATCGCGTTCTTCGGGCGCTGGGACAGCGGGTGCTGAGTTTGGCGGGTGTGGGCAAAGTCCCTCGGCGGGCCGCTTCTGATCCTGAAGTCGCTCGTACACTCCAGCTTGCACGATGCGCCCACCGAATCCGTGACGGTCATTCCTCAACCGAGCGAGTGGGTTCCTGCGCGCGGGAGTGGGCTGAACGATCGTGATGGGTTGTGGGCCGCGGCGAGTGGCTTTCGGCGCGAGTTGAGGTTGCCCGACGGGCCGGTTGTGATGTCCGGCCATCAGCCGGAGATATGGCACGCGGGGATCCTGGCGAAGTACTTCGCGACTGTCGCCGCGGCGAAGGCGCACGGCGCGTCGGCGGCATGGATTGTCGTGGATCAGGACACGGGCTCGCCCGAGCGACTCAGGTATCCGGGGCTGGCGTGGGTGTCGCGCGAGTGGCGGATTGGTGGAGCGGTCGGCAACGCGGTGCCCGTAGTGAACCGACGACCGGCAGCCCCGGGCGCGGTACCGGCTGATGCGATGTGCGCATCGGTGACGACCGCGCTGCAACGGCTCGCGGCGGGGTTGGAGCGGGCCGCGGGCGTGAGCTCGGTCGCGAAGCAGTTCACGCAGGCGACATGGGAGTTGTTGCTGCCGTTTGGTGAGCAGCCGCGCGTGCTGTACGCCAGCGATTTGGCTGGTACCCGGTACTTCCGCGAGCTGGTGTCGATGATGCGGGGCGATGCGGTGCGGTGTGTGGGCGCGTACAACGCGGCAGCCGCGAGACACCCGGAGGCGGGGGTTCGGCAACTGCGGACGCGGGGAGATGTCGAGCTGCCGCTGTGGGTGGTGAATGCTGGGGGCGGGATCGAGGCGGCGACGGTGTCCACCGCTCAGGGCGTTGTGCTGCCTCGGGCGTTGACGATGACCGCGCTGCTTCGGGCGGCGGGTTGCGAGATGTTCATACACGGCTTGGGCGGCGGTGTGTACGACGCGATCACGGAGGAGTGGATGCGTGAGTGGCTGGGCGTGGAGCTTGCACCGTCGGCGGTGGTGACAGCGACGTGCTTCGCGCGGCCCGTGGGTGCGCCGGTGGCGCCGGAGTCGCGCGGCGCGGACGCGGCTGTGTGGCGGGCGCAGCGGGCGCGGCACGATCCGGCGGTGGTTGGAGATGAAGCGGCGGCGCGGGAGAAAGCGGTGTTGCTCGAGCGCGTGCGCAGCACGTCTGGCGGCGAGCGGCGCGAGACGTACCGTGCGATGCACTCGGTGCTCCGTGCGTATCGGGAGCGGCATGCGGTGCAGTTGAATGAGATGACGGAGCACGGGCGTCAGTTGGCGGGTGCCGCGAAGGGCGGGCGGGGCGCGTGGGATCGCACCTGGCCGTTTGTGTTCCTGTCCGACTCGCAGATCGTGGAGCTGAGAGATCGGGTGAGATCGGCGTTCACAGTGGGGGCGACGCGATGAGTGCACGCGTTTCACGGCGGACGGCGGTGCTGCTCGGGCTCGGGGTCCTCCTCGCGGGCTGCCGAAAGAAGGCGAAGGTTGCGCGGGAGGGACCGCGTGTGGTGGCGTTGAGCCCGGCGGTTGCGATCATGCTGCGGGACCTGGATCTGGCGGGCGTGGTGGTGGGGCGGCGCGGGTATGACATGGTGCTCCCGGAGTCTCTGCCGGTGTGCGGGAACCAGCTCGGGGTGGATTACGAGCGATTGATCGAGGCGGAGCCGACGCACGTGGTAACGGAGTGGGGAGCGTCGGGACCGCCGGAGAAGCTTCGCACGCTGGCGGCGGAACGGGGATGGAAACTCCACGACGCGAGCATGCGGACGCTCGCGGACATCCGGCGCGAGGTGGAATCGCTCGAGCGGTTTGTGACGGGTGATGCGGTGAAGAGCAGCGAGCTGGTTGCGCGGATGGACGCCGCGTGGTCGAGGCAGGATCGGGAGTTGGCGAAGGTGGGACGGGTGCTGATGCTCGCGGAGATGGCGCCGCCGGCGGCGCTGGGGCCGGGGTCGTTTCACTACGAGATCCTCGCGAGCCTCGGCGGCGCGAGTGCGATCACAGAGGGTGGGCCGTACCAGTCGCTGACGCTGGAGCAGATCTCGCTGCTCAAGCCGGACGCGATTGTGTTGGTGCTGCCGCGGGCGCCGAAGGATCCGAGTCTCGAGGGAGACGCGGATGAGGTGATGCGGGCGCTGGGAAAGATCGCGGAGCTCGAGGTGACGGCGGTTCGAGATGGGCGGGTGGCGTTGATCGATGATCCGTTGGCGCAGACGCCGAGCACCGCGATGATCGCGTTCTCGGATCGGCTGCACGGGCTGCTCGCGGGGTGGGCGAGGCGGTGAGCGTTAGGCCTCGGCGCCGCACTCGGGGCACTTCTTCAGATCACCGGTGTCGTAGCCGCACGACGCGCACGCGTGCCGCGTGGCGGGGACGATTCTGCGGATGAGCACGCTGATGACGAAAGGGAACGCGATCGCCATGGCGGCGCAGGTGGTTTCGTGCTTGAAGTGTGCAAAGAAGGAGGTCCGGGGTGCCATGCCAGCCGCGCTGAGTTGCTTGGCCTTGGAGAACTCCGCGAGTCCCGTGGCGATGCCGATTGCTGACCACGTGAGGAGCGCGAAGGCGATCACCCGCACGACGATCATGACGATCCACCGGGCCCGAGTGATCTCGCGGGAGGTCATGCGTCAGTTCCCGAAGAGGTTCTTCTCGGCGAAGTAGCCGTTCTTCTCGAAGTAGGAGAGGGCCTCCTCGGTAGTGGAGAAGACCTTGGTCGCGGTTTCGGTGATGAAGGGGCTGGGGGCCTTGCGGGGCTTCCAGACGACGAAGACTTCCTTGGTGTGTTCCCAGGCGTGCTGGAGTTCGCGTTCGACGCCGGAGGAGAGGCCGGGGATGCCCTTGCCGCCCTCGCCGGGGATCTCGGGGATGTAGCTGACGATCATGTCGCTCTGGTCGATGAGCTTGAAGTCGCGCATGTAGATCTGACCGTCGATGTCACCCGCGATATCGAGGACTTCGCGGACGCGGACCTTGATGGAGGGTCCGGTCTTGCTGCCGCCGAAGGAGTGGGGGGTGACGTCGAGGTAGTCCTTGCCTTCCTTGCTCGCCGTGATGGCGCGATCGAGGAGGAGCTTCTCGTCGACGTCGCCGGGGTCAAAGGTGATGAAGTGCTCGGCGAGGTCGGCGCGGAACTTGTCGATCTCCGCGAGGATGTCGGGCATGTCGACGACGTGGCTCATCGGGAAGCTGGGGTAGACCTTCCGCATGTTGGGGCGGCAGACGAGCCGGAAGAGCGTGCGGGTCGTGGGGACGTGGCGGCCGCGGGACAGGATGTAG
>JBEIUO010000379.1:0-3774 GCA_040374335.1 Phycisphaeraceae bacterium | reverse complement strand
CTTCACTTCCCCAGTGGGGCGGCGATGATCTGCCGCATGAGAACCACCAAGTCTGCAACGCGGCATTGGCACGCCGTCGTCCGTGAGTGGCAGCGTAGCCAACCTGCCCCCGCCGGCCCCGTCCAAGCAGCGCCGGCATTCATCGAGGCCCGGATCGTCCAGGACCCGGCCCCGCCCGCCCGCGGCGGCGTCATCGTGCTCGAACTGCGTGACGGCCAGCGGCTCCGGCTTGAACCTGGATTTGATCCGGCACTGCTCCGCCAGGTCGGTGACCGCTCAACCAACCACACCCCCTCACCCCACCGCGGCACGCTCTCGCTCCTGGCTCCACACCTTCCACCGGTCCGGCAACCAGCGTTCCAGATCTGCCTTGTCCGCGTGCGGCACGTTCACCAGCGCCTGCGTCAGGTATTTCTGCGGGTTCACCCCGTGACGCTTGCAGGTCGCCGCGAGGCTTGAGAGGATCGCCGCGGTTTCGCCGCCGCGTTCGTTGCCCACGAACAGACTGTTCTTGCGGTTGAGCACCACGCGCTTCATGTCGCGTTCGCTGGCGTTGTTGTCAATCGGCACACGCTGATCGCTGGCGAACACACACAACTCCGGCCATTGGTTCAGCGCGTAGTTCACCGCCTTGGCCATCTCGTGCTTGGGCAGCAGTTCACGCTGCCACTGCCTGAGCTTCTGCTCGATCTTCGCCAGTTGCGGCCTGGTCTGCTCCTCCCGGGCCCGTGTGCGTGTTGCCGCCTCGGCTCCCTTGATGGTCGCTTCGATCGCGAACAGCTCTGCGATCAGCGTCGCGGCTTCTTGTGCAATGGCCGGTGAACTCTGCTGCGCATCCACGAAGTACCGCCGCGTGTGCGCCCAGCACCCAGCCCGCGTCAGGTGGTTGTCCACGACCACACCGTCATAGCCCCCGTACGCATCAGCAACCAAAGTGCCGGTGAACCCCTTGAGGAACTCCTTGGGTCCATCCCGCGACCGGCTCAGCGTGAAGTGGTAGACGTCGTAGGGGTTCTGCTCATCTCCGATGTAGACCCACAATCGGGCCTGCTTGACCTTGTCGGGTGCCTGCATCGGCATCACCGTGTCATCCGTCATCACCACCTTGGAGGCCTTCACCTTGCTCACCATCAGGTCATAGACCGGCCTGAGCAGTTCGGCGACATCTCGCAGCCAGACACACATGGTGCCCCGGGTGATCCGCACCCCATCGTGCCCGAAGAGCTCTTCCAGCCTGTTCAGCGGCGTGTACACCGAGAACTTGCTGCTGGCCAGATACGCCAGGAGTCCCGGGCCCGGCAAAGCTCGGTCAAAGACCTTGGCTCCCGTCGCCAACGGGGAAGTCACCATCTGGGCCCCTTGCCCATCCAGATCGCATGCCTTGCACGCGTAGATGTGCTGCACATGGGTGATCCGCTCGAAGTGCCCGGGGATGTACTCAAGCACCATGCTCTCGTGCGATGACACCTTGCAGCGTTGCTCACCGCAGCAGGGACACTTCTTCTGGTCCGGAGCAAGATCGTGCTCCACCCGCCGCTCGGGGAGGTGTTCGTACTCCTTGGACTTGAGATCACGCCTGCCTCGGCGAGACACCCGCGCGGTGCGAGCCTCCTTGCCGGCTTCCACGATGGCCGCACGGTCCTCCTGCGGCACATCCTCGGGGTTGATCGGGCGTTCACACAGGTCCTGTGCAAACTCCAGAGGGAGTTGATCCACTTGCTCGATCGTGGTGAAGCGGTCGGCGCGAGGGCCGTAGACCATCTTGCGGAGCTTGAGCAGCTCCGCGCTGACCTTGGCCAGCTGGCCATCGAGCTTCTCGACGCGGCCCGCAAGCTCATCGGCCCTGCGTGTGGCGGCGGTCACCTTTGTCTGCGCCTCGATGGCCTTTGTCTGCGCCTCGATGGCCTTTGCCTGCGCCTCGATGGCCTTTGCCTGCGCCTCGGCCATCTTTGCATTCGACGCAAGCACCATGGCCTTGAGAGCGGCGACATCGTCGGGGAGGTTGAAGTTGGGGTCAGTGTTCACGGCACAGAACGGTTCGCGCCCTGTTCAATGCGGATGCGCCGCAACGAACAAAAATCTGCACGATTTTTCATCACTCACCGCGTGTATCGCTCGACACGCCGGAGGCTGCGCAGATCGATGCCATCAAGCATCATGGCCAGTTCGCTGGCCTTGAGTTCGATGCTGACGGCTCCAGCCTCTAAGCGAGGTGAACGGAAGGTCCCCTTCTCGAGCCTCTTGTACCAGAGAGCGTACCCATCGCGGTCCCAGTAGAGGATCTTGACGCGATCAGAGGACTTTGAGCGGAAGATGAAGAAGTGACCCGAGAAAGGGTCCTGGCCGGTGACTTCGCTCGCCATCCGGGCCAGGCGATCGAAGCCGCATCGCATGTCGGCGGGAGCCGCGGCGAGCCAGATGCGCGGTGAAGTCTGATCAAGACGGGCAAGCGAGGGAAGTGTGATCACGCTGCACCCCCAACACCACCTCCGGCCGAAGCCCGCGCGATGGCACGCAGGACGGTGATGACGAAAGTCTCACAGGCTTCACGGGGCACCAGGACCCGTTCCCGCGAGGGCAGTTCGATGATGATCTGCGGCGCGGGGACATCGTTGACGATGCGGGCCTCGATGAAAGCGCGGGGGGCAGGAGTGCGAGCGAGTTGGCGGCGGCGCAGGTAGAATGCGTTCACCGAGATGCCGCGGCGACCACAGAAGTCGCGAACGCCAAGGCCGGATCGGGCAAAGTCGTCAAGGACGGTGGACCAATACGCACGGGTTGAAGTCTTCATCCCCCCAGTATGACGGGACGGCGGGGGTGGGAAAAGATGTGGTTGGTGGAGCGGTCACGGAACAACTCCCACAACATCGTCAACGCCATCACCGCCTGGGGGGCTTACTCGCCCGGGTACGACGCCGTCGGGAACATGACCGACGACGGCCGCTCCTACAAGTACGTCTACGATGCCTTCAACCGCCTCGTCAAGGTCACCACGCGCGGCGGGAGCCCGGCGACCGTCGCCGAGTACAAGTACAACGGCCTGGGCTTCCGCATCGCCTGGCACTATGATGCTGACCTTTCCAGTGCGGTGGACGGGAGCGACCCGTGGTACTATTTCACCTACGATGAGCGCTGGAGGATCATGGCGACCTACCGGGGCACCGATTCAACCCCCAAAGAGCAGTTTGTGTACCACGCCGCGGGAGCGGCGGGGCACGGTGGTTCTTCGTACATCGACTCGGTGATTCTGCGCGACAGCGATGACCCCGAGGGTTGGACGAACGCCGCGGATGGCGTCCTGGAAACCCGCCACTACACCCTCCAGAACTGGCGGGCCGACGTGGTGGCCCTTATTGACCCCAGCGGCGATCCCTTCGAGTACATCCGCTACTCGCCCTATGGCGTGCCCTTTGTCTACGGCGCTGGTGATGTCGACCGCAACGGACAGGTCGATGCCTATGACCCGCAGACCCTGAGCGATTTCAACGCCTACGGAACCGGCGACCTCGTCGTTGATCCCGACATCAACCGCGATGGCGTGGTGGATTCAGCCGATGACGCCTTGGTCCAAGACCAGTCCGACTGGGGAATCTGGAGCCAGGGCCACGGCTTCCTCGATCGGTTGGGCCTCCGCAAGGGCTACGCTGGCTACGAGTGGGACCCCGCGACCTCCCTCAACCATGTCCGCCACAGGGCCTACTACGCTGAGATGGGCAGGTGGACGCAGAGGGATCCGGCGGGGTATGTGGATGGGGGAGATTTGTATGTGTACGT
>JBEIUO010000452.1:0-3324 GCA_040374335.1 Phycisphaeraceae bacterium | reverse complement strand
GGCCCTCGGCCTTGGCGAGGAAGTCCGTCCGATCTGCCTCCGTCATCAGATCGTTCGCGTCCGCAACGTTGCCATCCGGCTGCACCGTCGCGCCCGGCTTCACTCCCGTGAACACCGACCGCCGATACGCCTCCGCAGCCTCGATCCGCGCAAGCATGCTGACGCTCGCCACGCCCTCGTACTGATCCGCGACCGCCGCCAGCGACTCCGGGCTCCCGCCCGACGCCGCGCCCTCAAACTCCACAAACGCAGCGTCCAGCTTCTCCGTCTTCATCCGCCCGAAGTGCTTGTACGCCGCGAAACCGCCCGCCGCGATGCAGGCCACCAGCAACACCGGCGTCCCCCACTTCTGAAGGAAGTCGATGAACTCGACGTTGTACCGCGATTCCTCGCGACCCGCGCCCTCGCGAATCCCTGTCTGAAGCCGATCGTCCATTGGCGTGCCGTCCTTCTTGCCCCACACGCCGCCCCGGGGAAACCCGGTCGGCAGCAGGGTCGGGATCCTAGGGGGCTCCAAACCCGCTCGCCGTTCCCCCTCCCCTGCCAATCTCTACCAAAACACCCAGGCCTCTTCCGACTCAACCGCCCACCCCGGAACCAGCCCCTCCCGGATCCCCCGTACCAGGCCCCGGATCGACCCCCCATCGTGCACGCTCACCACGTGGTCGGCCAGCCAATCCCCCCGCCCAAGATCCCCCCGCGTCGCCACCACCAGTACCGATTGACCCCGCCTCGCCTCATACCCCGGCACACCCGCCGAGGCATCCCCACACACCAACACCAGATCCGCTCTCGCAACCACCTCCCCCGCCCGCTCCGCCGCTTCGCGCTCATGCCGCGGAGCCCCCTCCCTCACCCCCGGAGTATCCACAAACCGCGCCACCAACCCCCCAAAGTCGATCATCACACCCACATGGTCCACGGTGGTCCCCGCCTCGTCCGCCACCGCCGCGACCTGCCTGCCCGCGAGTGCATTCAACAAACTCGACTTTCCCACATTCGCGCGGCCCACCGCCGCAACCAGCGGCGGATCAATCAGCCTCCGCAGAAGCTGATCACGCACCGTCGGTTCCACATCCAGCGACATCGTTCCCCACTTGCCGGGCTGTGCCAAAAGCAATTCCACCGCCAGCGGACTCGCCGCCCGCGCCAACGCCCCGAGCATCCTCCGCTCCACTTCCGTTCCCGCCTCGGGCCACTCCAAAGCCGCACCATCCGGTATTGCCCCCTCCACGCTCAAAAACCCTCGGTTGGTCAGTTCCTCCCCCAGAGCCTTGATGACCGCGGGTCCACCGTGCGCCATGAGATGGCAACACCCCTCGGACCACCGCGCGACAATCCCCCGATCCACGCCCGCAAGATCGCGCAGCGGCATCTCCCCCACCCCGACCGGCCCGGCATCCCCCGTCACCACCGCGATTGCATGATCGATCTCCGCGCCACTCGCCCCGCAGAGCTCAAAGACCGCAATCGCCCCGCTCCCCTGCGACGGAGTCACCAGCCGCCACGCGACGCTCACGCCTCGTCCTCGTCGACGTCGACGTCCTCACCCGCCTCCGCGTCCAGCTCCCGCTTGAACGCCTCGCGAATCCCCATCAACTGCAAATCAGGAATGACGTGCTCCACAAGCTCGTCGTTCTCAAACAGCAGGGCCGCATCCCCGCCCGTCGCCACGATCTGCGGATACGCCCCGTACGCCTCCGCGTACCGCTCGATCATCAACCGCACCAGCCCCTGGGCCGAACCGATCGCCCCCAGCACCATCGCGTGCCTCGTGTCCTTTCCAAACACGCCCCTCGCCGGATCAGGCTTCGCCACCTCCACCAACGGCAGCGCCGACGTGTGCTCATGCAGCGACTTGAGCATCATCGCCAGCCCCGGCGCGATCACGCCCCCCTGGAACGCCCCAACCCCGTCCACAAAGTCCACCGTCACCGCAGTCCCCGCATCAATCACAATGCACGCCTGCTCCGCCCGCGCGAACGCCCCGAGCGCATTCAACAGCCGATCCTGCCCCACCGTCGAGTCATCGTCCAGCCCGTGGTTCATCCGAATGTCCAGATCCACCCCAAACCGAAGCACGTTCTCCCCCGACAACTTGTCGGCAATCGCGTCCGACAAGGGCCGATTCACCGACGAAACCACGATCGCAATCCCATGGTGCCCCTCCGCCGCCTTCCGAACCGTCGCGGCAACCTCCTCCGCGCTCGTATTCGCCACCGACACGGGGTCAAAGACCTCCTTGCCTTCAATCCGGCCAACACGGGTACGGGTATTGCCAACAGCGACGGCGACGAGTGAGAGCGGTTGCATGCGGGAGCATAGATGCCCTTCCGGCGAACTGCCCCACTACAGTCCCCCCATGCTCGGTTGCAAGGCTGACCAATCCATCGAACGGCGCATCGTCGAAGGCTTCCACTTCCCCCTCGGGGTCTACCCGATCGAGGAACTGACGCCCAAGGCGGGGTACTCCCTCCTTTTCGAACCCGCCGACGGTGACGACGAAGACGGCGAATGGGAAGAATGGCCCGATCGCTACTGCTTCGACGCCGTCGTCTCCTCCAGCCGCGTCATCGCCCTCACCCGCAGCCTTCTGTCCATGCTCCCCGGCCGCATCTACCCCATCCTCGATGTCCTGGGCAACGACGCCCACCGCGAGATCGACCCCTACATCTCCTACGAACTCATCGGCACCGACCGCATGATCGACGACATCCGCCGCTTTCAGGATTTCTTCTTCGAAGACGGCATGGTCGGCTTCGGGGCCATGAGCGAAGACCCCTTCTTTTACTTCTTCGTCGACGAACACAAAATCGTCACCATCCGGGCCCAGCCCGAACTCAAAGAACGCGTCGAACGCCTCCTCCACGCCTTCGATCTCGAACAAATGGAAGAACCCGCCGGAGCCGACGCCGCGGCCCACGAACACCGCTCCGTCCTCCTCGCCCCCCCCGAATCCCCTGATCTGCTCAGCTTCGAAGAAATCGTCGAGCGTCTCAAGGACGACTGGCGCCTCCTCCTCAACATCGACCCCGACTCAAACCTCGACGCCGATGGGAACGACCTCGGCATCACCCCCTGGCGGTGCGTCGTCCGCTGCGACTGGGAACCCCCGGCCCGCAAGTACGCCGAGATCATCCTCGACGCCGCAAACCTTCGAACCGCCGAGGAAATCGCCTTCGATACCTGCGAAGCCCTCGCCAAGGTCGACCACTCGGAATGGGAAAACGCGGTCATCGTTCTCGCCGACCGCCTCCGACCCGACCAGCTCGAAGCCGCAAAGAAAAGACTCCCCAAACCCAAGCGTGGCAAGATCCCACCAGG
>JBEIUO010000480.1:0-3182 GCA_040374335.1 Phycisphaeraceae bacterium | reverse complement strand
GGTATGGACGTCTTCAACCGCAACCCCAAGGACGGCTGGTCCGCTCTCCCCGAGCCCCACCAGATCAAGGCGCTCGACCGCGAGCCCAAGCAGATGCAGCTTCTCGCGTTCTACACATGGCAGTGGGATTACTGGTGCATGAAGGACGTTCTCGCCGCCATCCGCGTCGCGAACGGCTCCATGAACGTCATCGATGCCCCCGTCAAGCGCATCATCCGCATCGCCCTCCGCGATCCCGAGAACATCTTCGGCTCAAGGGACATCGATCCCAACACCGGCGTCACCCCCGCTGATCCCACCCCCGCCATCCCCGGCATGGCACCTCTCGAAAAGACGGTCTCCGTCACCGGCCGGGCCATGGGCAAGTGGAACCCGATCTTCGACGTTCGCCGCATGGAGCTCGAACTCATCGTCTCCTCCGCTCGACTTCAGGACGTCATCAACGCGATCCACCGCACCAACTTCATGACCGTCACCCTCGTCAACATCGAGGCCGTCGCCCCCGAGGCCGAACTCGGTCAGGGTTTCGACTACGGCGGTGAACACGTCGTTCGGGCCAAGCTCGACATCGAGAGCGTCTGGCTCCGCAGCTGGACCTCCAAGCTCATGCCCAAGGTCCTCCGCGGTGCCCTCGCCATCCCCGAAGTTGCGCCCGCCGAGGCCGCTCCTTCCGATGGCACGCCCCGCCCCCCGCAGGCTGATCCGACCCGTCCCCACTCCGACTCAACCCCAGGCCAAGTCCTTTCCTCCTCATAGAGGTGCGTCATGAAACTCAAAGGCATCAGTCCCATCGAACAGCACTGCGACAAGA
Organism: Phycisphaeraceae bacterium; assembly: GCA_040374335.1. GTDB lineage: Bacteria > Planctomycetota > Phycisphaerae > Phycisphaerales > UBA1924 > JBEIUO01. The sequence goes on along the minus strand of JBEIUO010000480.1, from coordinate 2,371 downwards.
TCGCGGTCGGCCTGAGCGGCGCGGCAGCCGTTGGCGTCGTTGCCCTCACCTTCCTCACGCAGCCCAACGCCGTACAGCCCGACGGCAAGGGGCAGTTCGTCCCTCCCGCGGAAGCCTTCGCGCCCGCCGAATCCGCCGCCAAGACTGTCCTTGGTAGCCTCGATTCCGCCACGCTCGATGTGCCCGAGGTTCCCAAGCTCACCCTCACGACCCGCTTCGACGCCGCAATGGTCGCGAGCTCCGCTGGCCAAACCCGCGTCGCCCTCGGCAACGGCCGCAAGGTCGAAGGTGGCGCCATCGTCGCCGCCACGATGGACCGCTTCGCATCCCTCAATCTCCCCGCGCCTCAGCTCCAGGGGGCCGCCTGCTACCAGGCCACCGTCTCCCCCATCGAACAACTCCGCAACAAGGAGCTCGCCGCCCTTCTCCCCACCGAGCAGCCTTTCGATAAGGCCTACGTCTCGGTCGAGGGGATCTTCAACGGCACCGCCCTCCGCGACCTTCTCGAGGCCGACCCCGACGGCGACGGCCCAATGGTCCCCGTTCCCTCCAACTGGTGGAAGGAATCCGGCGGCGGTACCTCCCGCGATCTCGTCGTGATCGCCGGCGTCGAAATCGAACGCCGCGTCATCTCCCTCCCCAGCGGTGCTACTCCCCCCTCCGAAACCACCATCATCAGCGGCATGCCCGGTCGCGCCGGCCTGCTTGGCACCTGGTCCAAGCTCGAACGCGCCGGCGACGTTCCGCCCATGATCGATCAGGCGGAAATCGAGGCCGAACGCCTCCAGCGCCCGGCCTTCTACAGCACCATCGCCGGTCCCGAGTGGGTCCCCCCCAGCGAAGTCGTCCTCACCGACGAGGGTGAAGACAACTCCCGCCAGATCGAACGCGAACGCAAGCGCCTCACCAAGCTCGACGAAGAGCTCGCAGACCTCCGCCAACGCCTCAGCACGGCCCCGACCGCTCAGGATCAGCGTCGGCGTCGCGAGGAAGAAAGCCGCAACGACCAGCGCTCCCGCCCGGGTGGCGGCGGTGGCAAGAGCGGTGGGGGGGCTGGCCCAAGCGGTCGCGACCCCAACGCCCGCGAAGATCGTAAGGTCGAAACCCGCGAGGCCATCCAGGGCCGGATCGACAACAAGCTGAAGGAGCGAGAGCGCGTCGCCCAGCGACTGGTCGCCCTCGGTGAGGACGAAGCTACCGTTCGCCCCGCGGACGATGCGGCCAACGCCGCCCCCGCCAAGGTCGCCTCCCTACTCGAGTCCTCAGAAGTGAAGGTCTGGGCCCACGACGTCACCGCTGAACGCGGTGCCGTGTACCAGTACCGTCTGCGGGTTGTCCTGAACAACCCGATGTTCGGCCGCGCCCTGAGCGAAGAACAGGCCAGCCTCGGGCATGACCCCCTCGTGCGGACGCAGTGGACCGACTGGACCGAACCCGTCGAGGTCTTCCCCGCCGAGTACTTCTTCATCACGAACGCCGAAACCGGCAGCGAACTCTCCCCCCGCCCCCGGGCAACGGCCGAGATGTTCCAGTTCTACTACGGCTTCTACCGCCGGGCGACGGTCAGCGTCGAACCCGGCGACACCATCGCCGGCGAGGCCAAGCTCCCTCCCGATCTGAAGTTCGCGGACATGAAGAAGCTGGAGGAGATCCTGGCCGACCCGGCCACGGCCGCCCTCCCCGGCTCCGCGACGCCCCCTCCGGCCCCGCGGCCCCTTCCCTCCCGCGATCAGCGGGAGCCGGGCCCCGCACGTGGTCCGAGAGGATTGGCGCCCGGCCAGGGCCCGATTCCGGGCGATGCTCCGCCTTCGCCCCAGGGCGGGGGCACCGAGCCCACGATCACGGACGCGATTCTGACGGAGGCGGCTCCCAAGTCGCGGGTCCTGAAGGTGGACGCCATGATGATGGATGTGGCCCCAATCCCGACAACGGCGGCTCACCTGGCCGGAGCTGCCCGCACGCGGTACCTCGCGGTGTTCCGGGACCTTGCCGGCAGGCTGGTGACCCGGATCCCGGACGCGGACCGCTCACAAAAGGCGTACAGAGCCCTCGAGGAGTCGGCCCGGAAGGGTCTGAACCAGGGGAAGGTCGAGGTCAAGGACGTGAAACCCGAGGGCGAACGGCCCCCGCGGGCCCCGCGCGAGCCCCGTCCGGGCGGCGGCGGCGGCGGTGGGGGCGGCGGCGGCTGATCTTGGGAAATGCGCAAATCGGCTCGGTGACGAGGGTTGAGTGGGAAACGCGACAAAAGATTGGACGACAAGCTTGACCGGGGAAGGGTGACGACTAGACTCCTCTCCCGCCAAACGCGAAAGCAAATGACGGGGCCAAGGGTTGCAAAGCCCGCGGCAGCTGAAACGGGAAGCTCTCGAGT
>JBEIUO010000208.1:0-5412 GCA_040374335.1 Phycisphaeraceae bacterium | reverse complement strand
GGATGGTGCGGCGGACGATGTCGGGGATTTCCACGTAGGTCTTGGTCGTGATCTCGCCGGCGACGACGACGAGGCCGGTGGCGCAGAGGGTTTCGCACGCGACGCGGCTGTACGGGTCGTCGGCGAGCATCGCGTCGAGGACAGCGTCTGAGATCTGGTCGGCGACCTTGTCGGGGTGGCCCATCGAGACGGATTCGGAGGTAAAGAGATTTGAGGCCATGGTGGTGTTTCCGTGAGTGGGCCGCCGTTCCCTGGGCGACCGGTTTCCGCAGTGTAGCGGGGGTGCGGGGGAGGTGGAGCACGAACATTGACGGGAACATCGCGCCGGGGCGGTTTCGGGCCGATATCCTTGGATCCCTATGGCCAAGATCAACGGCGGACGCGGGCTGACCTACGCGAGTGCGGGCGTCGATATCGACAAGAAGGACGCGTTTACCGAGTCCCTCTCGGCGATGCTGCGTCGCACCTATACGCCGCGGGTCATCGACAACCCCGGCGGGTTTGCGGGGTTGTTCAGGCTGGACTACAAGAAGGGGCTGTTCTCGAGGAACTACAAGGACCCGGTCCTGGTCGCGTGCGCCGACGGCGTCGGCACCAAGGTGAAGCTCGCGACTGAGTTGGGGGTGTACGACACGGTGGGGATCGATCTGGTCGCAATGAACGTCAACGACCTCATTGTGCAGGGGGCCGAACCCCTGTTTTTCCTCGACTACATCGCTGTTCCCGAGGTTGATACCAAGATCCTGGGGGCGCTGGTCAAGGGGATGGCGGAGGGGTGCGAACGGTCCGGGTGCGCCCTCCTCGGCGGTGAAACCGCCAACATGCCCGACGTCTACCGCAAGGGCGACTTCGACCTCGCGGGCTTTTGTGTGGGTGTCGTGGAGCTGTCGCGGCTGAAGACGCCGACGCGGGTGCGGCCGGGCGACGTGGTACTGGGGCTGGCGAGCGACGGTATCCACAGCAACGGGTACAGCCTGGTGCGGAAGGTCGTCGCCGAGGCCGGGCTGGATCTCGGGAAGGTCTACCCCGAACTCAATCCTTCCCCCGCCAAGAAGTCCCGCAAGAAGACCGGCAACGGCGGCAAGACCCTCGGTCAGGTGCTCCTGACCCCGACGCGCCTGTACGCGGACCCGATTGTGAAGCTCCAGCGCCAGTACCGGGTGAAGAACGTGATTTCGGGGATGGCGCACATCACGGGCTCGGGAATTGGCGGGAATCTCTGCCGCGCACTGCCCTCGGATCTTGATGCGGTGGTCGACCTCAAGTCGTGGGAGCGGCCGGCGGTTTTCCGGTTTCTCCAGGAACAAGGGGGGATCTCCGAGGAGGAGATGTACCGCGTGTTTAACCTGGGCATCGGGTACTGCGTCATCGTTCGGCCAAAGTTCGCCGAGTCGATGGCCGAACGCCTGACCAAGCTGGGCGAGCGTGTGTTCCGGATCGGCGAAATCGCCAAGGGCAAGGGCGAAGTCCGCCTCGCCTAAAACCTGAATCGTTCCCAAAATGTGCGCCAGGGCGGCAGCCGCCGCCCGTTGTTACGTTGGCAGTTCCGTACACACGGAGATCCGCCAATGGCCCCTAGTTCCCGCTTCGCCATCCTGCTCCTCGCCTCAATCACCAGCCCCGGGTTCGCCCAACTGGTGCTGCCCGTTCCCCAGGCGCCCGCCGCGCCCGAGTTCCTCGTTCACTCGCTCCAGACCCGCCAAACCCAGCCGCAAGACCCCGAAGCAGTGGGGGGGCTCCCCGGCGGGCTCACCGCGTTTGTGGGTGAAGATGGTGGTCCGAGCGGGTGGGATCCCCGTGCGTACGGTGCGATGACCGAGGTCGATCCCACGCTCTTTCCGAATCGAACCGCGTGCAAGGTTGTGAGCATCTTCGACGACGGCAACGGCGGCGACGACATCGTCTCCTCCTCCGGGGTCATGATCGACGCGGAAACAGTCCTCACCGCCGGTTCCGCCATCTACCGCCGCACCGGCACCCCCGGCTGGGCCCGCGAGGTGTTCGTCTACCCGGGCTTCGACGGCAACGGCCTCTGGACCACCGGCGCCGGCACCTTCCAGAACTTCGGAATGGCCCGCACCACGGACGTCTTCACCGACGTGAACTGGGTTGTCTCCGGAGATCAGGCTCGCAACGTCGGGGTTCTTCGCCTGGATCGCGCGGTTGGCTTTCTGACCGGCTGGGCACTTCCGGATTCTTCCGAGACCTGCGAGGCCGACCGCCTTCGCGTGTACGAGTCCCACGGCTACCCCGCGTCGTGCTCGATGGCGCTTCTGCAGGAATGGGCGTACATCTTTGACGGCTGCTCCGGCGACCAGCGGTACTTCGCGTCACCGGATCAGTGCGCCGTGAAGCTCACGTACGGCTTTGAGGGCGCTGGTGTGTGCTACGACGCGGGGTTCCTGCGGAGCGTCCGCGGCGTCCTGACCCATCGCACCGTCGGCGGGAACAACTATGCCGCGATGCTCTGGCCGGCGATGGGGACGCAGCTCGAGACGTTTGTCGCTGGATCGCGGGGCAACACGTTTGATTTGCAGGCGCTCAACGTCCGTATCAACACGGGACTCGTTGCCGGGCAGGCCATCGGGACGGTTGATTTTCTTGCCGCGAACGCGACGAACGCGAACCCGGCGAGCGCGACGTACACGTATCGCGTCTATCTCTCGACGGATGGGAACGTGACGACGGCGGACCGTTTCCTCGGTACGCGAACGGTTACCCGCGATTTCGGCGGGTTCAGCACGTACCGCGTCAACTTCGGTGACGTGCTCGTCCCCTCGAACACGCCTACCGGCTACTACCACCTCGGCGTGATCCTGGACAACGCGACCGACGCGGACACGACCAACAACGACACGGACGATTGGGATGCGAAGCGGGTGTTCGTCTTTGGACAGACGGCCTCGAACAACGCGTGCGCGGATGCGCAGGCGCTGCCGCTTGAAGTGACGGTCAACGGCTCGAATGTCGCGGCGACGAACGACGGCGAGTCCTTCTGCGGCGAAGACCGGGTGGCGGTCGATGACGTGTGGTACTCCTTCGTCGCGCCGGCGACTACGCGCTACCGCGTCGAGACACTCGGTGGCGGCACGCTCGCCGACACGGTCATCAGTGTGCACACGGGCTGCCCCGGAAGCACGACCAACGACCTCGCCTGCGACGACAACACCGGCGCCGGCTCACTCTCCCGCGTGGAGTTCACCGCCACCCGCGGCCAGGAATACAAGATCAGAGTCGGTGGCGTCAACGGCACCGAGGGCACGTTCCTTCTCCGCGCCGATTACGCCCCGCCTCTCAACGACACCTGCACCGGCTCGCTGTTCGTCGGGCAGGGCTGGCACGAGGGCAGTCTTCTCGGAGCGGGACCGACCGCGGCGCCGTGCATGGGAGAAGCCGGCGGCGATGTATTCTATACGTTCTTCCCCTCCTGCGCGAGCCTCTACGCCGTCTCCATCAACGGCGGCGCCGGTACCAACGCTTCCGTTCTCTCCGTCTACCGCGGCTGCCCCACCTCCGGCGGCCAACTCGTCGCGTGCGACGCCGGCACCGAGAACCACCCGCACGGCAGCGCCATCTTCCACGTCGGCTCCGGCGACATCATGACCATCCGCGTCGCGGCACAAACCCCCGCCGACGAAGGTGAGTTCGCGCTGAGCATCCGCGCCTACCCATTCGGCTCCGATCTGAACACCTGCTTCGACGCCACTCCCGTCTCCACCGGTGTTCCCGAGCAGTTCTCCACGTGCGGCGCGTCCGTCAGTGCGGGCAACCCGCCCGTCCCCGGCTGCTCCCTCGGCCTCAACGACACCGTCGGCCCCGACCGCTGGTTCCGGTGGGACTCTGGTTCCTCTCCCGAACTCGCCACACTCTCCCTCTGCGGCAGCGACTTCGACACTGTCGCCGTTGTCTACGAGTTCAACTGCCCGCAGGCACCCACCGTCATCGTCGGCTGTGGCGACAACCAGTGCGGCGACGACCCCGTGATCAACTGGATCACCACTCCCGGAACCGATTACCTCATCCGCGTCGGCGGCGCAACCACCAACGCCTTCCTCATCAACCAGTCCGGCCAGGGCCAGCTCGTCGTCACCACTGCACCGATCTGCGAGTGGCAGGGGCGAGGCTGCTACGCCGACTTCAACTCCGACACCGGTATCGACGGCGACGACGTCATCGAGTTCTTCGTCGAGTGGGACCGCGGGCGCGGGTGCGCCGACATCACTCGCGACGGCGGGGTCGATGGCGACGACGTGATCGGGTTCTTCGAGGCGTGGGACCGTGGCGGCGTCGGCTTCCCCGGCTGCTGATCAGTCAACCTTCCTCAGCTTCGTCACCCGGCCAACTTCAACCCACTCCACCACGAAGATGTTCCCCGCCCGATCAAAGCACGCCGAGTGCGGCGCGATGAACTTGCCCGGAATGAACGCCTCCCGCGCCTTGTCGCGCAGCGAGTAGTTCTCACCGTCGCCAAGGTGGCAGATCAGCTTGTTGTTCTTGTCGAGCAGCGTCACCCGCGCGTCGAGATCGGGGACGAGGAGCACCTCGCCGCGGGCATCGAAGTGACACGGTGACTTCATCTCGTCCGTCACAAACCCCGTGTGCCGCCCGTCCAGCGTGAAGTACTGGAGCCGCCGGTTCGAGCGATCCGCCACCACCAGCGTCGGGTTCGCCTTGTCGCGAGCATCCACCATCAACCCGTGCGGGCACGACATCTGCCCGCGTTCACGCCCCGGCCCGCCAAACGTCCCGAGGTAGTTCCCCTTCGCGTCGTACCGGTGGATCCAGCTCTTGCCGTACCCGTCGGCGATGAAGAATGCGCCAGCGTGCGCGGAGCCGATGTCGAACGGCACCACCGCGATGTTCGTCGGGTGGTACTCACCAGCGTTGTTGTACACCCCAGACTCGCTCGGCCATTCCTTCCGCCACACCCGCTCGCCGGTCAGCGTGGTCTTCTCCACAACGCCACGGTTCGGGTCGCAGAGGTATAGGTACTCGGCGTCGGGCTCGCGCGAGATGTGCAGCCCGTGCGCCCCGCCCCGATACTCGGCGCCGAAGGACCGGACGAACTTGCCTCCCGCATCCAGCACCACGATCGCATCGCCCACGCTCGCGCTCGAGTGCACCGTGTGCTTCACGTAGATGTTCCCGGCCTTGTCCTCGCACACCCCGTGCGTGTTCCCCCACGCGTGCCCCGTGGGCAACACGCCAAAGTCGTGCTCCACCTCGTACCGGTGCCCCTCCACACCCACCACAATCGGCCCCAGCCCCGATTTCCGCCCCGCGCCCATCACCATCGGCGCGGCAAAAGCAGTCGCGGCAATCACCTTCACGGCATCACGACGAGTCAGTGCGTTGTTCATCCCCCAAGCGTACCAAACCCCAACCCCCCGTACAATCCGCCAATGCCCCTGG
>JBEIUO010000174.1:0-5890 GCA_040374335.1 Phycisphaeraceae bacterium | reverse complement strand
TCCGCACCAAAAATAAACCAATAGGCGAAAAACACACCGCAATCCAATCAGTCCCCCGCCACCCCCGCCAGCATCACCCCTTCGCCTCCGCCCGCGCTTCATCCTTCAACTGCTCGTCCGATCGCGCCGCCTCCAGCCGCACACGCGTCACCCGCGTCGGCTCCGCCGCGACCACCGTCACCGTGATCTCCTCGTGCGCGAAGCTCTCGCCCGCCGTCGGGATCCGCCCCAGCGTCACCGTCACAAACCCGCCCACCGTGTCGTAGTCCTCGCTCTCGGGAAGCTCGATCCCCAGGGGCTTCAGGTCCGCGTTCACGTCCCCGATGTACGCCCGCGCATCCACCTCCGCCTGCCGCTTCACCGTGTCCAGCCTCACGTCGTTCGACGTCTCCTCCGGCAACTCGTACTCGTCCTGGATATCGCCGAACACCTCTTCCACGATGTCCTCGAACGTCACCAGCCCCGCCGTCCCGCCGTACTCGTCCGCCACGATCGCCATGTGAACCCGCTTCGCCAGCAGCTCACCCAGCAACTCCCGGATCGTCTTGCTCTCCGGGATAAACATCGCCGGCCGCAGCAGCCCACGCAACTCAAACGGCTTCCCACCCCGCGCCCCGCCGTTCTCGCCCGCCAACCACCGCATCAGGTCCTTCACGTAGAACACGCCCACGATGTGGTCCATGTCCCCGTCGTACACCGGTATCCGGCTGTGCCCGATCGCGCGGATCGTCTGCGTCACCACCCCCAGGTTGTTCGAGAGCTCCATCGCCTCGATCTCGGTCCGTGGCGTCATGATCTGCGTCACGGTCTTGTCCCGCATCCGCACCACCGCCTCGATCATGTCCCGCTCTTTCTGATCGAACGCCCCCTCGTCCTCCGCATCCGCCACCGCGCTCAGCAACTCCTCCTGCAACTCTTCCGCCTCGTCCTTCTCCGTCCGCCCCGCCAACCGCCGGACCATCTCATCCACGCCCCCCGCCAACGTCTTCAGCGGCCCCGTCACGATGTACGCCGCCCGCAAGAACCCGCTCCACGCGTACACCGTCGTCTCACCCGCATGCCGCGCCACACTGTGTGGCAACACCACGCCAAACACCCACAGCAAGAGCGACGAGATCAACACCCCCACCAACCCCTCCACCCACGTCGGCGCCGCCACCCCGCGCATCAACGTAAACCACATCACAATCCCGACCACCACCACCAGATTCGCCAGGATCCGTGGCAACGCGATCGCCGTCGCATGCCCCGCCACATCATCCAAGATCCGCCCCACCCGCGCCGTCGCCCCCCGCTTATTCCTGATCGCGGCAATCTCCTCCAGCCGCGCACGCGACAACTCCCGCAGCGACTGCGACAACGCCGAGAACACCGAGCCCGTGCCCAGCGCCACCACCGCGATTCCCAGCCACATCCCACCCGTCACCGCGAACCTCCAGTCACTCCCGCTCCCGATCCCCAAACGTCGCCCCCACCCCAATCGCCGTCAACACCGCGTCCTCCATCTCATGCATCGCCGCGAACGACTCCTCATCATGGTCGTCGTACCCCAGGCAATGCAGCACCCCGTGCAGCACATACAGCAACAGCTCCCGCTCCACAGCGTACCCGCGGGCCGCCGCCTGTCGATGGGCCTCGTCGTAGCAGATCATCAAATCCGTATCAAGCACAAACACCCCCCGCCCATACCCCGATTCTAGCTCCCCCTTCCGACACCACACCACCCCCTCCACAGCCCCCTCCACCGGGTCGCTCATGTCGAACGTCAACACATCCGTCGTCCCGCTCACCCCCGCGTACTCCTCGTGCGCGGCAGCCATCTCCGCATCCGCAATCACCCGCACCCGCACCTCCCCCGCCGCGTTCACCTTCCGGATCGCCGCCACCGCGTTCCGCGTCAGCCCCTCGAGCGCCTCGCGCCCCAGCCGCCCCGTGTCATCCAAGATCTCAACGCTCAGCTCGCTCATCTCGTAACCCCCGCGCGGTACGTCGCCGCGCACCCGACCGACTCCGTCACCCGCACCGCGCTCACCCGCGCCCCACGCGCCAGCTTCCCCCGCATCGCCCCCTCCACCCCGTCGAACACGTGCCGCGCGACCAACTCCGCCGTCGCGTTCCGCCCGACAAACGCCGCCGCCGTGTTCAGGTCCCCGTTGTGCAAGGGCATGATCACCGCGCGCAAAGCCCGCTCCACCTCGTGGAAGTCGCAGAGCAACCCATCCCCATCCAGCTCCGGCCCCTCGACCGTCACCGTCACCCGCCAGTTGTGCCCGTGGTTCGCCTCACGCACCCCCGCGATCACGATCGCGTGGGCCGCGCAGAACTCCCCCTCAACCGTCAGCTCGTACATCACCCACCCCCTCCAACGCCGACCCCTCCAACCCCAACTCTCCCCACCCCCACGTGCCCCGTGACCTCCAGCCCAAACGCCGTCAACCCCGGCATCGGCCTGGGGTTGTTCGTCAGCAGCCGCATCCGCCGCACCCCCAGCGTCCGCAGGATCTGACCCCCCACCCCGTACTGCCGCAGGTCCGCCGGCACCGGCGACCCCGTGTAGTCCGGCGCATCCAAATCCCGCGCCCCGCGCCGCAGCTGCTGGATCATCCCCTCCAACCCAAAGTCCCCCGCCGACCGGTCGTTCGTCCTCAGATAGACAATCGCGCCGCGCCCCTCCCGCTGGATCGCCCGCATCGACTCCCGCAGCACCGCGCCGCTCGTCTCCCCACCAGCCCCAACCTCGCCAAAGACGTCCCCCAGCAGGTTCCGCCGGTGCATCCGCACCAGCACCCCATCCCCCTGCTCCTCCCGGAACACCCCATCGACATCCCCCACCGTCAGCACCACGTGGGGCAACGGATCCACCATGCTCTCAAAGAGATACGCCCGGAACTCCCCGTGCTCGGTCACCAGCCGCTGGCCCCCGTGCGGCTCGATCCGCTTCACCAGGCTCTCCCGCGCCAGTCGGTACTCGATGATCTGCTCCACCGAGCACATCTTGAGTCGATGCTCCGCGCAGAACTTCTCCAGGTCCGGCACCCGCGCCATCTCCCCGTCCGGTTTCATGATCTCGATAATGCACGCCGCGGGATACAGCCCGGCCAACCGACACAAGTCGACAGAACCCTCCGTCTGCCCGGTCCGCACCAGCACCCCGCCGTTGCGCGAGCGCAGCGGGTTGATATGCCCGGGGCGCACGAAGTCGTCGGCATCAAACCGCGGGTCGATCGCCATCTGGATGCACCGGGCCCGCTCCTTCGCCGAAACCCCCGTCGTCCCCCCGTGCTTGTGGTGCAGGTCGATCGAAACCGTGAACGCCGTCCCCCGCACCGTCGAGTTCACCGTCGACTGTGGGTGCAACCCCAGCCGATCGCAATCCTCCTCCGTCAGCGACAGGCACATGTACCCCAGCGCCTTGCTGAGCATGAACGTCACCGCCTCCGGCGTCACGAACTGCGCCGGCAGCACGAGGTCCCCCTCGTTCTCCCGCGATTCGTCGTCGGTCAACACGACCATCCGGCCCTGCCGGAGCTCGTCCAGAATCTCCGGCACTGGTGTAAATGGCATGTTCGGAGGGTAGGTTCCGCTGCTTGCCGCGCCAACCCCCTTCCACCCTTTCCCCATCCAACAAACACGCCCAATTCTAATGGTTATCGGAACACCACGCTCCGCATAACACACCAAACAAACCAATAAAACGGGGTCGTGCCACCAAAATCAGAGAAAATCAACATGCATCCACTTGTGGAAATCCACCTACCCGGGTATTCTCATTCTCGTTCCGCCCGCAGTTGGAGAGAGACTGAGAGACGGACATAAAGGTCGACCTCACCGCCCGCCAGAGGATTGACAACGAACAGCAGCCTTTGGAGAGAGAGGCTGCTGTCTTCGTTTTTACACTTCGCCATTCCGGCTCGCCATGGTACCATCCGGGCCCACGGTCCACCCCAGGAACACACCCATGAACACGCCCCAACTCCTTGCCGCCGCCGCTCTTGCAACCATCGCCCCCCTCGCCGCCGCGCAGGCCTGGGATTTCACGGTCACCCCCGCCTCCACCCTCTCCGGCTCCTTCTCCGGCTCGGCAACCTTCGCTGGCACCTTCATCGGCAACTACGACCAGACCACCAACCCCACCGGCACCCGTACCCTCAACTTCAGCATCTTCGGCACCCGCGCACCGGCCCCCACCAACCTCACCCGAACCATCTCCGGCAACGGCAACTCCTCCGGCCCCATCACCGGCCTCCCCGTCGGCTCCTACCGCCTCGCCGTCAACCTCCCCGGCAACTCCATCGAGCTCTCCGGCCTCTCCACCAACCTCATCGGGACCGGAGCCCACCCCACCTTCGCCATCAACACCTCCATCACCTACCAGTCCTTCCTCACCGCCGCCCCGAACAACTCCTACCCCTTCATCACCGCCATCCCCCTCCCCCTCGGCAACGCCGAAGTCACCGCCATCACCGTCCTCCAGGACTCCCCCGCCTCCTCCACCCTCACCTCCACCGGGCCCAACCAGTACTCCTTCTCCTTCTCCGTCCCCGCCACCGTCTCCACCGACATCATCTTCCAGGGCTCGCCCAGCCAGAACGTCCAGACCCAGACCATCACCGTCTCCGGCACCATCAACACCCTCGCGGCAACCGCCTCCCTCAACGTCGCCGTCAGCGACAACCAGTCCAGCACCACCCCCGTGCCCCTCGAGCCCAACCTCCCCTTCGACCTCCCCCCGCTCTCCGGCACCGGTGACCCCGCCCACCTCCTCATGTCCCTCACCATCAACTCCCAGCAGACCGCCCTCTCCGGCAACGCCACCCTCCCCGCCGCCGGCACTCCCGTCTGCCGCGCCGACTGGGACGGTGTCAACGGCGTCGACGGTGACGACGTCATCGCCTTCTTCACCGACTGGGACGTCAGCCAGGCCGACTACAACGGCGACGGCGGCACCGACGGCGACGACGTCATCGCCTTCTTCGCCGACTGGGACGCCGGCTGCTGATCGCACCGCACCCCGCGCGCTGATAAAGTCGGGCCCATGACCCCGCACCCCACCACCCCCTTGGCCCTCATCGGCGGCGGTGGCCACGCGCTCGTCGTCGCCGAAGCCGCGGCACTCTCCCACATCCCCCTCGCCGGTTGCTACGACGACTCCCCCGTCCCCGCGATCGCCCGCCTCCACCTCCCGCGACTCGGCCCCCTGGGCGCACTCCCCGACGATGTCGCGTGGATCCTGACGATCGGCTCGATCGAAGCGCGCCGGCGATTCCTCGACTCCCGCGCGAGCGGCGCGCGAACGGTCGTGCACCCAGACGCGACAGTCTCACCGACGGCGGTCATCGGCGCGGGCACGTTCATCGGCCCGCGCGCGGTGGTGCACACGCTGGCGCGCGTCGGCGATCACTGCATCATCAACTCGGGCGCGATCGTCGAGCACGAGTGCGAACTCGGGCGCAACGTCCACATCGCCCCCGGCGCGGTCCTCGCGGGCAACGTCCGCATCGCGGGCGACACACTCGTGGGCCTGGGCGCACGCATCCTGCCCGGCGTCACCATCGGGCGCGGAGCCACCATCGGCGCCGGCGCAGTAGTCCTGCACGACGTCCCCGAAAACGCAACCATCATCGGAGTCCCCGGCCGCGAGTTGTAGCTTTGGCTTTCCAGCCAAAGCGTTCCCGCGACTTTCAGTCGCGTCTTCGTTGGACCCCCGCCTCCACAACGCCGCGCCCAATCCACATCGCCCACGCCTCCCGGCCCCAGCGGGGCCGAGGCCTGTCGCCACGGGTGAAGCGCAGCCCGCGTCCTCGCGGGCGCAGCGCAACCCGTGGAAAGACTCCAGTTCTTTCCTTCTGCCCCGCGAGGGGCAGAGGAATGCAAGACCCTGAGCCGCGCG
>JBEIUO010000310.1:0-4287 GCA_040374335.1 Phycisphaeraceae bacterium | reverse complement strand
GCTTGATCGACACCGACGGTGACCCGGACCTCGCGGACATCGCGATCCCGGGCAACGACGACTCGATGCGCTCGATCGACGTCGTGATCCGCGAGCTCTGCCTCGCGATCGCCGAAGGCCGTCAGGCCCGTCAGCTCGCCAACGCCGCCGAACCGGCCGCCGACGCGGGCGCGTCGGGCGGCGAGAAGCCCCGTCGCTCCGGCCGCGCCCAGTACCGCGCCACCGGCGAGGACTCGGCGGTCCCGGCGTCGACCAACTAAGCCGGCAGCCCGGCCGAGAGAACAAGGAAACACCAAGCCCGAACCGGCTTTCCGGTTCGGAGATCGGAGACGGTACCTATGGCAGAACTGAACGCGAAAGACGTGATGAAACTCCGTGACCGCACGGGTCTCCCCATGATGGCCTGCAAGAAGGCCCTCGCGGAGTCCGGCGGCGATTTCGACAAGGCCGAAGAACTCCTCCGCAAGGAGCTCAAGGGCAAGATGGAGACCAAGGTCGACCGCGCTGCCGGCGAGGGTCGCGTTGCGATCTCCCGCTCCCGTGAGGCCGCGGCGATCGTCGAGCTCCGCACCGAGACCGACTTCACCGCGAAGAACGAGAAGTTCGTGGCCGCCGCCCAGAAGGCCGCGGACATGACCCTCGAGGCCAACAGCGGCGCTGTCGCTGCGACCCCCGGGATCACCGCGATCATCGACGAGCTGCGCATCACCACCGGCGAAAACGCCAGCTTCGCCCGCGGGCACAAGCTGGTCCAGGACCCCGGCTCGGGCGCATTCGGCCACTACGTGCACCACGACGGCAAGACCGCCGTGCTCGTGCAGGCCGAAGGTTCGATCAGCGACGAGACCCTCCGGCAGATCTGCATGCACATCACCGCCGCGGTTCCCCGCCCCCAGGGCGTGAGCGCCGAGGACGTCCCGGCGAACGTGGTCGAGAAGGAGCGGAAGTTCCGCATCGATCAGGCCATGGAGTCCGGCAAGCCCAAGGAAATCGCCGAGAAGATGGTCGAGGGCGGCATGCGGAAGTTCTTCGAGGAAATCGCCCTGATGGAGCAGCCCTTCGTCATGGACCCGACCAAGAAGATCAAGGAGATCGTCGGGCCCAAGGCCCGCATCATCGCCTTCCTCCGCTGGCAGGTCGGCGAGCAGGCCTAAGCCCGCTCGCCCGTCACACACCACAGCACGCCACGCCCGGGACACCGGGCGTGTTTGTTTTTCGTCAAGGAACCGACGTACCGTCCCCCCACCGATGAGCGATCGCCCCGCCAACTCAACACCGAGACGCACCCCTGGCCTCATCGGGGCCTTCATCGCGGCACGCGCGGCCGTGCTGGTGGAGTTGCGGACGCCGACGCACTACTCCGCGACCGACGAGCGGTTCGCGCTGCTGCGGCACGCCGCGGAGCACATCGCCCGCGAGTGCGCGGACGGGCACGCGGGACCGGTGGAGATTGCGCCGGAGTTTGATGCAACCTTGAAGCGTGCCGCGGGGGACCTTCACGAGCCGGTGGCATTCGTGCGTGGGATCCGGTTGGTGGCGACGGAGAAGGCGGACCGATTCGGGCAGTACGTGCACCACGACGGGAAGACGGCGACGCTGCTGCACGCCCGGGGGGCCCTGGATGCGCAGACCATGCACAACCTGTGCATGCACATCACCGCCGCGACTCCCCCACCGATGCGGATCGACAAGGAGCCGCTGCCTCGCGAGTTGCTGGAGGGGGAGCGACGGGCCCAGGCCTCGCTGGCGATCAACGCGGGGCTGTCGGCGGAGCAGACGCGGGCGCTGGTGGAGCGGGCTCTGGAGACGTTCGCGAACGGGGTGTCACTGCTGGACCAGCCGTTCGCGCTGGACCCGTCGAAGACGGTGAGGCAGGTGGTCGGCCGGTCGCGGGTGATCGAGTTTGTGCGGTGGCGGGTGGGGGTACACGGGTAGTCCGGCGGGCGCACCGACGCGGAGATTTGGGTACCATTGGCGGCACTCGAGGAGCACACGAATGTCGAACGCCGCTGGCCCTGGTGAGAAGTTCCTGATCCGCCGAAAGTTCTTCAAGCTGTTCGGAGCGGGATTCCATGTGTACGACGACAAGGGGTCGCTGGTCGCGTACTGCAAGCAGAAGGCGTTCAAGCTCCGCGAGGATCTGCGGATCTACACGGACGACACGCTCCAGAAGGAACTCCTCCGCATCTCGACGAACCAGATCATCGACTGGAGCGCGACGTACACCGTCACGGCCGGCGAAGGGAACGTGATCGGGTCGTTCAAGCGGGCCGGGATGAAGAGCACGTTCCTCCGCGACGAATGGGCGGTGTTCAACCCCCAGGGACAACAGGTCGCAACGCTCAGGGAGGAATCCGCGTTCAAGGCATTCATCCGCCGCTGGGTGAGCGACCTGGCCATCTTCTTCCCGCAGTCGTTCCTCATCTCCTCGCCGAACGGCCAGCAGTTGGGCCACATGCGTCAGCGGTTTAACCCCTTCATCTACAAGCTGGGCATTGCCTTCCCCGACCCTGACGACGCGATCGATGATCTGCTCATTCTCGCGCTCGGGTGCATCGTGTCCGCGATCGAAGGCCGTCAGAGCTGAGTCAGGGAGCCCACCAGTGAACACCTCATTGACCCGTCGCCAGACCCTCGCCGCGCTCGCTGTCCTCGCAGGAGGAGCCGGGGGCGCGTTCGCCGCTACACCCCGTCCCCAAGGGCTCGACCTCGCGGGCTGGGACGAGGCGACGGGCAAGTTCATCCTCCCGAAGCTCCCGTTCGAGAAGAACGCGCTGGAGCCTCACATCGACGCGAGGACGATGGAGATCCACCACGGCAAGCACCACCAGGCGTACGTTGACGGTGCGAACAAGGCGCTCGCCGAACTCCGCAACATCCGAGAGGGCGGCGGCGACGTGAACCTCGTGAAGCACTGGTCGCGCGAGCTCTCCTTCCACTTGTCCGGGCACATCAACCACACGCTCTTCTGGAACCTGCTTGCGCCCCCCGCTCAGGGCGGCGGCGGTGCGCCCAAGGGCGAGCTCGCGGCGGCCATCGACCGCGACTTCGGCTCGTTCGAGAAGTTCTCGGCGCACTACAAGACCGCGTGCCTCCAGGTGGAAGGTGGCGGCTGGGGGTGGTTGGCGCTCGATCCGTTCTCGAAACGGCTGATCATCCTGCAGCAGGAGAAGCAGCAGGACATGGTGCCGACGTGGGATCGACCGGTGCTCGGGATCGACGTCTGGGAGCACGCCTACTACCTGAACTACCAGAACCGCCGCGGGGACTACCTCGGAGCGGTGATGAACGTCGTGGACTGGGCGGCAGCGGGCGAGCTGTACGGGATGGCCCTGCGGTCGCTCTGATCACGCCTTGCGGAAGCGGTAGTGCGACACCAGCCACTCGCCGCCCTCGTTGTAGTTCCAGAGTTCCTCGCAGGCGATGAAGAAGACTTCCCACCGCACACGCCACATCGTGGCCGAGGCTGCACCGTAGGTTGACGCGAGCAACGGCATGATCTTCTCGCGGTTGGCGTCCATGTTGTCGAGCCAGGCGCGGGCGGTCTTGCCGTAGTGGCGGCCGTCGACGCGCCAACGGTCCTCGAGCGTGAGATGTTCTTGGAAGTGCAGAGGGGGGTCGTCCGCGGGCATCATCCCGCCGGTGAAGAAGTGCCGCGCCATCCAGTCGTCGTCGTTCTGCGCGATGAAGGGATAGGTGAGCGTGCGGTGGGTGAAGATGTGGAAGAAGAGCTTTCCATCCGCGCGAAGCCAGGACGAGATCCGGGAGAAGAGCAGCCGCCAGTTGCGCATGTGCTCGAACATCTCGACGGAAAACACGCGGTCGAACTCGGCACCGGGCGCGAACGTGTTCATGTCCTGCGTGATGATCCGGAGATTGCCGATGCCCCGCAAGGCGGCCTGCGCCTCGATGTACTCGCGCTGCGTACGGGAGTTGGAGACCGCCGTGAAGCGGGAGTTCGGGTACTTCGCGGCAGCCCAAAGCGAGAACGAGCCCCAGCCGCAGCCCAGTTCGAGCACGTCCTGCCCGTCCTTGAGCTCCGCTCGCTCCGCGTACATCTCGAGCATGGCCTCCTCGGCGGCTCCGAGCGTGCGGACTCCCTCGGGCCAGTAGGCGCCGCTGTACTTGAAGCGAGGCCCGAGGCAGAGTCGGAAGAACTCCGTGGGCACCTCGTAGTGCTGCTGGTTCGCGTCAGCCGTGTGGATCGCCAGCGGCGACGCGTCCATCTCGCGGATGAAGGCCCGGCGGCGTTCGTCCTCGGCGTGCAGGCCGCCCCTGCGCTCGTCG
>JBEIUO010000837.1:0-1258 GCA_040374335.1 Phycisphaeraceae bacterium | reverse complement strand
GGGACTGGGAGGGATGGATCGCCTTCTTCTTGGAAGGGGTCGCCGTGGTCGCGGAAGAAGCGGTGGCCACTGCGCGTCGCCTGCACGCGATCGTCACCAAGCATCGAGAGCGGTTGGTCAAGCGGGACGACGCGACGATCCTGAGTGTGCGCCTCTTCGAACTCCTCCCACAGCACCCGATCCTCACGGTGACCGGCGCGATGGAGTTGCTGGCGTGTACGCGACCGGCCGCGAGCAAGGCACTTCGCGTCCTTGAAGACGCGGACATCGTGCGCGTGCTCGACGACCGGAAGAAGCGGAACAGGGCGGTCGCGTTCGATGACTACTTGGAGCATCTGCGGCGGGGGACGGAGTTGACGGCGTGAGCGGTAGCGTCTCAGACGTTGAATCGGAAGAGAGCATGGCCTCCCTGGGCGCGGCGCGCGCGGCGCGAACGGCGTTTTCGGGGGGTGGTCAACGGCTCAAAGGGGCTGAAAGGGGGTCTGTGTGTCTCCGGTGTGTCTCACCGGACCCGGTGGGAAGGGTTGGGTTGACGCGATTCGAACCGCCCACTGTCCAGAAGTCCACCACCGCGAGCGCGGCGGTGCTCCTGGGCCGAAGGGGCCGGAAGGCGGGGCCGGAAGGGTGGCCAGACGGGTTCTACACCTCCAACCCCTCATGACCGGGCCGTCGGTCGAGGTACTCTAGAGAGCGCCCCGCATCGATGTGGCTGCTCGGGACGAAGCGGTATCTCATCCGGCTCGCGTCGAGCAGCTCGCGCGCAAACCGCTCCTTTGCCTTGACGACCTCGTCCTCGATCTCGTTGTCGGCCTTCACCTCGAAGACGATCCAGTCTCCGTCGCCGAGCTGGACGAGGAAGTCGGGGTAGTAGTGGCGCGGCGCGGCGGACACGGGGTCGACGTAGTCGATGAAGAAGTCGGTCTGCCCATGTGTGAGCATGCCCGTGAAGTAGACCTTTCGAACTCGACCCTTCTCGCGAAGGAGGGCCTCGAAGAACTTCTTCTCCGCGTTTGAGTCGAAGCAGTAATGGTCGAGGTGGAAGCTGCGATCACCATCGACCGAGTGGTCGTCCAAGGAGACGATCTTGGTCTCCTCGGCCCGGACCGTGTACGCGCCGCCCGGCGGCTCCCGCACCAGGGCAACCTCGTCGGGCTCGCGGTGCTCGAAGGTAGTGAGCTTATAGAGCCGGTGGAAGAGCTTGGGGATGACGTAGTCGTAGAGGAGGTCGTTGTGCAGATTCACCCAGCGTAGGGTCTCC